>NZ_JAAGPO010000406.1:0-3231 GCF_017104825.1 Burkholderia sp. Ac-20345
CGCGGCCTGCCGGCGCCGCGCTGCCCGCAGACCCCGATGCGCTCGTGGCGCGCCGTCCGGCGCGCTGGCGGGCGCGGATTTTTTTCAACGCTGACTTTAGAAAGCCCATAACGAACATGGCCACCGTGACGCCCCGCGCGACCAATGAAAGCCTGCATCCGACGATCGGCGCTGCCCGGCTGACGCTCGGCAATCGCATCCTGCTCAGCTTCGGCGTGCTGTTCGTGCTGATGCTGGTGACAGCCGGCGTCTCCTACGAGCGACTGCGTGCGATCAACGCCGAAGCCGTCAGCATCGAGCGCGACTCGTTGCCCGGCGTTTACCTCGCGTCGTCGCTGCGCGGTTCGGTCAACGAATCGTTCATGCTGCTGCAGCAGGCGACGTTCGTCGAAACCGATCCCGACAGCGTGCATCGCGATCTCTCGAAAATCGCTGATGCGCTGAAGGAAGTCGAGGCGCTGTCGGTCGACTATCAGAGCACGACGTTCCGCGACGACGACCGGCAGCGCTTCGCGGCGTTCCGCGGCGCGTTCGACCACTACGTGCCGCTGCTGAACGAAGCCGTGCAGAGGAGCCGCGTGTCGCGCGAGGAGGCCGTCGCCGCGTATTCGAAAGTGCTGCCCGCGTGGACCGAAGTCGTGCGCAACGCGAACGTGCTGGTGCAGGAAAACCGCAAGTTCGCCGAGCAATCCGCGAAGCTGATCCGCGAATCCGTGCAGGACACCGAGGTCGTGCTCGCGGTCGCGGTGGCGTTCGTGCTGCTGTCCGCGCTCGGGCTCGGCTACGGGCTGTACCGTTCGGTAACCGTACCGATGGCGCGGCTCGTCGAGGTGCACGACGTGATGCGCACCGGCAACCTGACGCGCCGCCTCGACCTGCGCCGCCGCGACGAATTCGGCACGCTCGAGACCGGCTTCAACCGGATGGCCGACGAGCTGACCGAGCTCGTCGCGCGCGCACAGCAGTCGTCGTTGCAGGTAACGACGTCGGTGGCCGAGATCGCGGCAACGTCGCGCGAACAGCAGGCGACCGCGAACGAAACCGCGGCGACGACGACCGAGATCGGCGCGACGTCCCGCGAGATCTTCGCGACGTCGCGCGACCTGCTGCGCACGATGAACGAGGTGGCCGGCGTGGCCGAGCAGTCGGCGACGCTCGCCGGCGTGAGCCAGAGCGGGCTCACGCGAATGGGCGAGACGATGCGCAGCGTGATGGACGCGGCCGGTTCGGTGAACGCGAAGCTCGCGATCCTCAACGAGAAGGCGCTGAACATCAACCAGGTGGTCGCGACGATCACCAAGGTGGCCGACCAGACCAACCTGCTGTCGCTGAACGCGGCGATCGAGGCCGAGAAGGCCGGCGAATACGGCCGCGGCTTCGCGGTCGTCGCGACCGAGATCCGCCGCCTCGCCGACCAGACGGCGGTGGCGACCTACGACATCGAGCAGACCGTGAAGGAAATCCAGTCGGCCGTGTCGGCGGGCGTGATGGGGATGGACAAGTTCTCCGAGGAAGTGCGCCGCGGAATGCTCGACGTGCAGCAGGTCGGCGGGCAGCTGTCGCAGATCATCGCCGAGGTGCAGACGCTCGCGCCGCGCTTCCAGATGGTCAACGAAGGGATGCAGACGCAGGCGAACGGCGCCGAGCAGATCACGCAGGCGCTGTCGCAGCTGTCGGAGGCCGCGCAGCAGACGGCCGAGTCGCTGCGCCAGTCGTCGCAGGCAATCGACGACCTGACGCTCGTCGCGAACCAGCTGCGCACCAGCGTGTCGCGCTTCAAGGTCGACGCGTGACGCGCGCCGACACGCAGAACGGCGCACACGCGCTGTTCCTGATGTTCGAGCTCGACGGCGAACGCTATGCACTCGACGCGGCCGGCATCGACGAGGTGCTGCCGCTTGCGATCACGAAAGCCGTGCCCGGCGCACCCGAATGGATCGCCGGGCTGCTGATGCGTGGCGGCCAGCCGGTGCCGGTGATCGACGTGCCGATGCTGGCGCTCGGGCGCCGCGCGCATGCGTTGCGCTCGACGCGGCTCGTGATGGTCCGCTACCGCGCGGACGAGGCGGGCGGCGAGCGCACGATCGGGCTGATCGTCGAGCGCGCGACCCAGACGATGCGGATCGACCGCGCGGCGTTTCGGTCGAGCGGCATTTCGACCGCGCGCACGCGCTGGCTCGGGCCCGTCGCGAACACGCCCGATGGCGTCGTGCAGCAGGTATCGGTGTCCGACCTGATCGGTGACGTGGCGCGCCTGTATCTGTTCGACGGCCTGCCGGGCCACGGGGGAGAGTCCGCATGAAAGAGTCCGAATCGCGATTTCGCGGCTGGCTGCTGCGCGAGACCGGCATCGACCCCGATTCGCTCGGCAACGACTTCATGACCCGCGCGCTGACGGAACGCGTGCACGCGCTGCAGGCGGACGGCGAGCGCCTGCCGTCGGCAGCGCGGCCGCCCGTGACACAGGATGCGCTCGACGCCTACTGGCAGCAGCTCAACGCGTCGGCCGACGAACGGCGTGCGCTGATCGAGCTGTTCGTCGTGCCCGAGACCTGGTTCTTCCGCGACCGCGAGGCCTTCGCGACGCTCGCGCGGCTTGCGGCGGAACGGCTCGCCGCGCTGCCCGGCCGCGTGATCCGCGTGCTGAGCGCGCCGTGCTCGACGGGCGAGGAGCCGTATTCGGCGGCGATGGCGCTGCTCGACGCGGGGCTCGACCCGGCCAGTTTCACGATCGATGCGATCGACCTCAGCGCGCGCGCGATCGAGCAGGCGCGGCTCGGCAGCTACGGGCGCAATGCGTTCCGCGGCACCGCGACGGAGTTTCGCGCGCGGCACTTCATGCCGACCCGCGACGGCTGGCTGCTCGACGAGCGCGTGCGCGCGTGCGTGCAGTTCAGTCAGGCGAACCTCGTCGAACCGGCCGTGGACACGGGCATTCGCTACGATTTCGTGTTCTGCCGCAACGTGTTGATCTACTTCGATCGCGACGCGCAGGATCGCGTGATCCGCTCGCTCGACGAGCGCCTTGCCGACGACGGCATGCTGTTCGTCGGGCCGGCCGAAACGGGTGTCGCGATGCGGCACGGGATGCGCTCGGCGCGTGTGCCGCTGGCGTTCGCGTTTCATCGCGAGCCCGCCGGCGCGGCGGCCGACGTATTCGCGGCCCGGCCGGCGGGCACCCGGGCAGATCGGGAGAGCGTGGTGTGGGGGAGTGGCTGGATAGATGGTGTT
>NZ_JAAGPO010000407.1:0-3169 GCF_017104825.1 Burkholderia sp. Ac-20345
TCTCGGCAGCGCGACGAGCAGCTACGGGTTCTTCCGCGCGGGCAGCGACACGAACCTGATCGCGCTCGGCATCGACTGGTCGTTCCTGGACGTCGGCCGCGTGCGTGCACGGATCGCCGCGAGCGACGCGGAAGCGGCCGGCCAGCTCGCGCAGTATCGGCAGACCGTGCTCGGGGCGCTGGAGGAAACCGAGAACGCGCTGCTGCGCGCCGCCCGCACGCGTGACGAGACGGACCATCTCGTGCGGGCCGCGACCGACAGCGCACGTGCCGCACAACTGGCGCAGGCGCGGTTTTCGGCGGGCGCGATCGACTACTACGAAGTGCTCGACGCGCAACGCACGCTGCTGCAGGCGCAGGATGCGGCGGCCGACGGGCGGATGCGCAGCGCGGCGTCGACGGTGGCGCTGTACAAGGCACTGGCGGGCGGCTGGCCGTCGGGAACGGGGCAGGGCCCGCAAGGCCCGCTCGCGCAGGCGGGGCAGTAGCGCGGGCACGGCGGCGCGGCGGGCCGGAGCGATCCTGCCTGCCGCGCGCCGCATGACTACACGCTGGCCGGATCGACCTTGTCGATGTCGATGCTGTAGCGCCGGATGGCTTCGCCGACGCGCGCCCGCGGTATCGCGCCATCGTCGGCGAGCGCCTTCAGCGCCGCGATCACGATGAAGTGCCGGTCGACCTCGAAGAACGTGCGCAGCGCGTCGCGCGTATCCGAGCGGCCGAAGCCGTCGGTGCCGAGCGATACGAAGCGCCGGCCGTCGACGAACGCGCGGATCTGGTCGCCGACGATCTTCATGTAATCGGTCGCGACGACTACCGGCCCCGTGCGGCCGTCGAGGCATTGCTGCACGTACGGCACGCGCGGCGCCTGCTCGGGATGCAGCAGGTTCCAGCGTTCCGCCGCAAGCCCGTCGCGGCGCAGCTCGTTCAGGCTCGTCGCGCTCCACACGTCGCTTGACACGCCGAAGTCCTGCGCGAGCAGGTCGCTTGCAGCAATCACTTCGCGCAGGATCGCGCCGCTGCCCATCAGCTGCACGTGCGGCGCATCGGCCGCCCGCGACGTGTCTTCGCGCAGCAAGTAGAGACCCTTGAGAATGCCGGCCTCCGCGCCATCCGGCAGCGCCGGATGCGGGTAGTTCTCGTTGAGCAGCGTGATGTAGTAGTAGACGTCCTCCTGCTCCGCGAACATCCGCTGCAGGCCGTCGCGCACGATCACCGCGAGTTCGTATGCATAGGTCGGGTCGTACGACACGCAGTTCGGAATCACCGACGACAGCACGTGGCTGTGCCCGTCATCGTGCTGCAACCCTTCGCCCATCAACGTCGTGCGGCCCGACGTCGCGCCGAGCAGGAAGCCGCGCGTACGTGCGTCGCCGGCCGCCCACGCGAGATCGCCGACGCGCTGCAGCCCGAACATCGAATAGAAGATGTAGAACGGGATCGTCGGCAGCCCATGATTGCTGTACGCAGTGCCGGCCGCGATCCACGACGCGATCGCGCCCGATTCGTTGATGCCTTCCTGCAGGATCTGCCCGTCCTTCGCTTCCTTGTAGTAGCTGAGCTGGCCCGCGTCCTGCGGCGTATAGAGCTGGCCCAGATGCGAGTGAATGCCGATCTGGCGGAACAGGCCCTCCATCCCGAACGTGCGCGACTCGTCCGGCACGATCGGCACGACGAGCTTGCCGAGCGCCGGATCCTTCAGCAGCGTGCCGAGGATGCGCACGAACGCCATCGTCGTCGACAGCCCGCGCTCGCCGCTGTCCTTGAGCTGCACGTCGAACGCGGCGAGCGGCGGCACCTGCAGCGGCGGCACGTGGCTGAAGCGGGCCGGCACGTGGCCGCCGAGCGCGGCACGGCGCTCCGCGAAATAGCGTGCCTCGGCGCTGCCCGGTTCCGGCTTGAGGTAAGGCAGTTCGTCGAGCTGTGCGTCGCTGACCGGCAGCGCGAAGCGGTCGCGGAACGCGCGTACGGCGTCCGCGCTCATCTTCTTCAACTGGTGGTTCACGTTCTGGCCTTCGCCGGCTTCGCCCATCCCGAAGCCCTTGACCGTCTTCGCGAGCACGACGGTCGGCCGTCCGTCCGCGCGCATCGCCTGTGCATAGGCTGCATGCACCTTTTCCGGATCGTGGCCGCCGCGCGCCAGTTTCCAGATGTCGTCGTCGGACAGGTCGGCGACGAGCTCGAGCAGTTCCGGATACTTGCCGAAGAAATGCTCGCGCACGTACGCGCCGCTCTGCGACTTGAAGGTCTGGTAGTCGCCGTCGACGCATTCCATCATGCGCTGGCGCAGCAGGCCCGTCGTGTCGCGTTCGAGCAGGCGATCCCAGCCGGCGCCCCAGATTACCTTGATGACGTTCCAGCCCGCCGCGCGGAACGTGCCTTCGAGTTCCTGGATGACCTTGCCGTTGCCGCGCACGGGGCCGTCAAGGCGCTGCAGGTTGCAGTTGATGACGAAGATCAGGTTGTCGAGCCGTTCGCGCCCGGCGAGCGAGATCGCGGCGAGCGATTCGGGCTGGTCCATTTCGCCGTCGCCGAGAAATGCCCAGACCTTGCGGCCCTGATGCGCTTTCAGCCCGCGATATTCGAGGTAGCGCATGAAGCGCGCCTGATACGCGGCCGTGAGCGGCCCGAGCCCCATCGACACGGTGGGGAATTGCCAGAAATCGGGCATCAGCCGCGGATGCGGATACGACGACAGCCCGTCGCGTCCCGCTTCGCGGCCGGTCTCGCGGCGGAAGTTGTCGAGTTGCGCGTCGGTGATGCGGCCTTCCAGGTACGCGCGGCCGTAGATGCCGGGCGCCGAATGCCCCTGGATGTAGACCATGTCGCCGTCGAAGGTGTCGGTGCGGCCGCGGAAGAAGTGATCGAAGCCGACGTCGTACAGCACCGCGGCCGACTGGTAGGTCGCGATGTGGCCGCCGACGTTCGAATGCCGGCCGGCGCGCAGCACCATCACCATCGCGTTCCAGCGGATCATCGCGTTCAGGCGCCGTTCGAGCGCGAGATCGCCCGGGTAGGCCGGTTGCCGTTCACGCGGCACCGAATTCACGTATGCGGTCGTCACGCGGCCATGCAGGTCGCCGTGGCGTGCCGCGTCGAGGTCGGACAGCTGGTCGAGCAGGTAGTGCGCGCGCGGGCGGCCTTCGAGCGCGATCACGGATTCGAGCGCA
>NZ_JAAGPO010000408.1:0-3152 GCF_017104825.1 Burkholderia sp. Ac-20345
CGGCGCGCAGGGCAGCGCGGGTGATGCGCCGAGCGCGGCCAAACCGAACGGCAAGCCGGCGAACACGCCGCGCGATCCGGCCGTGCGCCGCGTGCGGCCGTGCGAACAGGACGCCGCGTGCGAGCACGCGCTGTTCGACCTGAACCGCTATTACCAGAAGCTGCGCCGCAAGATGCCTGCGCATTCGGCCGCGACGCTCATACGCGCACAGCGCGCGTGGGTCGGGTTCCGCGATGCGACGGCACCGCTCGTCGGCGAAGAGGGCCGCGTCGACCTGATCGGCGCGCGCATCGCGACGATGAAGCGGCTGTCGGAGACGGCCGGCAACAAGTAAGCGCAATCGCGATGCCGGTTGTTCGGCGATACGGCAAAACGGGCACCCTTGGGTGCCCGTTTTGCATTTGGCGGCAGGTGAGTTATGCGGGCCGCTGCGTGCCGTGCCCGCCGAACCACGACGGCACGAGCGCGACCGCATCGTCGAGCGACGCGAGCACGTGCAGGCTCAGCGCGACGATTTCGGGCGTCGGCGCCTTCAGGTCGGGCACGGTGACGACCGATGCACCCGCGCCGGCGGCCGACTGCGCACCGAAGTCGCTATCCTCGAACGCGACGCATGCGTGTGCCGGCACGCCGAGGCGTTCGGCCGCGAGCCGGTAGACGGCCGGGTCGGGCTTGCCGCGCGCGACTTCGTCGCCGCCCGCGATCGCGCGGAAGAACGGCAGCACGCCGACTGCGTCGAGCCGCGCGCGTATCACGTCGCACGCGGACGACGACGCGACCGCGCACGGAATGCCGGCCTGCGCGAGCGCATCGAGCAGTGCGAACGCGCCGGGCTTCAGCGGAAACTTCGGATGCGGTTCGGGCGCCGCGAGTTGCTCGCGCACGCGGATGCGCACCGCGTCGAACGTATCGGGGTTGCCGATCAGCCGCGCCAGGATGACCTGGCCCTCGGCGAACGAGCGGCCGACGATCTGCAGGTAGTCGGTGGTGGTCAGCGTGACGCCGTGCGCATTCGACACGTCGATCCACGTATTCATGATGGTCCGCTCGGAATCGACGAGCAGGCCGTCCATGTCGAAGAGCGCGGCGGAAAAGGTCATCGGCGGCATTCGGGAAGCAGGGAAGGCGATGGGCGGCGCAACGGCCGCCCGAACGAAAAACGGACGCCGAAGGCGTCCGTCCGGAACAGCGGGCTTACTGGCCGAGCACGGCGCGCGCAGCCTTGACCGCCGCACGCACCTGGTCGGGCGCGGTGCCGCCCGGGTGGTTGCGGCTGGCGACCGAGCCCTCGAGCGTCAGGTAGCCGAACACGTCTTCGCCGATCAGGTGCGCGACGTTCGGCAGATCCTGCTTCATTTCGTCGAGCGTCAGGTCGGCCAGGTCGATGCCGCGGTCGTCGCAGATCTTCACTGCGTGCGCGACGGCTTCGTGCGCGTCGCGGAACGGCAGGCCGCGCTTCACGAGGTAGTCGGCGAGGTCGGTGGCGGTCGAGAAGCCCTGCAGCGCGGCCGCACGCATCGCGTCCGGCTTCACGGTGATGCCGGCAACCATCTCGGCGAAGATCCGCAGCGTGTCGGCGACGGTGTCGACCGTGTCGAACAGCGGCTCCTTGTCTTCCTGGTTGTCCTTGTTGTACGCGAGCGGCTGGCCCTTCATCAGCGTCAGCAGCGCCATCAGGTGGCCGTTCACGCGGCCCGTCTTGCCGCGCGCGAGCTCGGGCACGTCCGGGTTCTTCTTCTGCGGCATGATCGAGCTGCCGGTGCAGAAGCGGTCGGCGATGTCGATGAAGCCGACGCGCGGGCTCATCCACAGCACGAGTTCTTCGGAGAAGCGCGACACGTGCGTCATCACGAGCGCGGAGGCGGCCGTGAATTCGATCGCGAAGTCGCGATCCGACACCGCGTCGAGCGAGTTCGTGCAGATTCCGTCGAAGCCGAGCGTCTTTGCGACGGCATGACGGTCGATCGGGTAGCTCGTGCCGGCGAGCGCGGCCGCGCCGAGCGGCAGGCGGTTCACGCGGGTGCGGCAGTCGCGCATGCGTTCGGCGTCGCGCGAGAACATCTCGACGTACGCGAGCAGATGGTGGCCGAACGTGACGGGCTGCGCGACCTGCAGGTGCGTGAAGCCCGGCATGATCGTGTCGGCGTTCTGTTCCGCGAGGTCGAGCAGCGCGCCGCGCAGGTCGTTCAGCAGGCCGCCGATGCGGTCGATCTCGCCGCGCAGCCACAGGCGGATGTCGGTCGCGACCTGGTCGTTACGCGAGCGGCCCGTGTGCAGGCGCTTGCCGGCATCGCCGATCAGCGCGGTCAGGCGCGCCTCGATGTTCAGGTGGACGTCTTCCAGGTCGAGCTGCCATTCGAATTCGCCGCGCTCGATTTCGCCCTTGATCTGCGCCATCCCGCGTTCGATCGCGGCCAGGTCGTCGGCGCTGATGATCTTCTGCGCGGCGAGCATGTTCGCGTGTGCGAGCGAGCCGGCGATGTCGACGAGCGCGAGGCGCTTGTCGAAAAATACCGACGACGTGTAGCGCTTGACCAGCTCGGACATCGGTTCCGAGAAGCGGGCCGACCAGGCCTCGCCCTTTTTGTGCAGTTGGGACGTCATGGCGATTCTTCGAAGGGAGATTGAGCGGCGTGCGCCGCCGAGGAATCCCGCAATTCTAACATTCGCGGGCCTGCCCGCCGCGGCGCGCGGCCGTTCGCGGCGGCCCGCCGGCCGTGGCCGGCCCGTTCAGTCGCGCACGAGCACGACCAGCTTCAGGTCCTCGCGGTGCGCGGGCTTCAGTGTGATCTGCTGGTACACGAGGCGGCCGTCGGCCGGATGGTCGAATTCGCGCAGGCCGCCTTCGCGTTCGAATACGTCCTGCGATGCCCAGTACTGCGCGAAGGCGTCGCTGCCGGCGGTCAGCGCGTCGATCAGTGCCCGCGTGGGCGCGTCGGTCAGGTGACGGATCGAATCCGCGCGGAATTCGGCCGCGAGCCGCCGCGCGCGGGTTTCCCAGTCGACGATCAGCGTGCGCGCGGCCGGCGACATGAACGTGAAGCGCAGCAGGTTGCGGTCGTGCTCGCCGTCGAGCCACCCCGAAAAGAGCGCGGCGGCCGGTGCGTTCCACGCGAGGGCGTTCCATTGCCGGTCGAGCACGTACGCGGAGT
>NZ_JAAGPO010000039.1:0-68616 GCF_017104825.1 Burkholderia sp. Ac-20345
CGACGTCGGGCCGCCGCCTCAGCAGGTCGCCCGGCGTGCCGGGATCGATGTCGGCGGCCAGCACCGGCAGCGGCACGGGCGTGCCCGCCGACACGGCTGCCTTCGGGAGGTCGAAGCGGCCGATCAGCGCGTCCGGCGTCTGCCCGGTCAGCACCGCGAGCCGGTGCTCGTCGACGCCGATCGCCGCTTCGTATACCGCGATCCGCGACGTCGTCGATTCGTACTGCGCGCGCGCCCGCGCCGCATCGAGTTCGGAGCCGCGCCCCGCGCCGACGCGCGCGTTGATCAGCGCAAGCGTCTGCTTCTGGTTGTCGGCGTTCTCGCGCGCGATCCGCAGCCGCTCCTGCGAGCCGCGCAGATCGACGTACGTGCTCGCCACCTCGCCGGCGATCGCGACGCGTACCGCACGCACGTCCGCCGCGCTGGCAGCCGTTTCCGCACGCTGCGACTCGATCGACCGGCGCACGCGGCCGAACAGGTCGAGCTCCCACGCGGCATTGATCCCGACGCTGGACATCGGCGTATCGCGCTGGCTACGCGACGCGCCGAACGCCTGGTCCTTGCTCATCAGCTGATGGCCGATCTGCCCGCTCGCGGTGATCGTCGGATAGCGGTCGAACGTGGCCTGCGACAGCAGCGCATTCGACGCGTCGTAGCGCGATACGGCGACCTGCAGGTCCTGGTTCGCCGCGAGCGCCGTGTCGATCAGCTGCGTCAGCGCCGGATCGCCGAAGCCGCGCCAGAACGCGGCATCGGCCGACGCGTCGGGCGGCGTATCCGGCGTCGTACCGGACGGCGACGCATCGCGCGGCGCAGCCGGATGCGCGTCGCGGGCGAACCGCGCGGCCGTGGCCGTGTCGGGCCGCTTGAAATCGGGGCCGACCGCGCACGCGGCGAGCGTCACCGACATCGCGAGCGCGGAAAGACGGAAAGCGGCGCTCATCGGTTTTCTCCTTCGAGGGTGCCGTGGTGTTCGCTCCACACGGCCGGCGTGCCGCCCGCGAGCTTGCGGATCGCCACATAGAACACGGGCGTCAGGAACAGCCCGAACAGCGTGACGCCGAGCATCCCCGCGAACACGGTGATGCCGGTGGCCGCCCGCACTTCGCTGCCCGCGCCGCCGCCGATCAGGAGCGGCACCGAGCCCGCGATGAACGCGACCGACGTCATCACGATCGGGCGCAACCGCAGCTTGCACGCTTCGAGCGCGGCTTCGATCACGCCCTTGCCCTGGATTTCGAGTTCGCGCGCGAACTCCACGATCAGGATCGCGTTCTTGCACGCCAACCCCATCAGCACGACAAGACCGACCTGCACGAACACGTTGTTGTCGCCTCCCGACAGCCACACGCCGAACAGCGCGGCGCAGATGCACACGGGCACGATCAGGATCACCGCGAGCGGCAGCGTCCAGCTCTCGTACAGCGACGCGAGCACGAGGAACACGAGCATCACCGCGAGCGGGAACACGACGATCGCCGCGTTGCTCTGCGTGACCTGCTGGTAGCTGAGGTCGGTCCATTCGAGCGTAATGCCCGGCGGCAGCACTTCCTTCGCGATCTGCTGCAGTTTCTCGATCGCCTGCGACGACGACATCACCTTCGGATCGGCGTCGCCAATCAGGTTCGCGGCCGGATAACCGTTGTAGCGCACCACCGGGTCGGGCCCGTACGCGGGCACCACCGTCACCATCGAGCCGATCGGCACCATCTCGCCCTTCGAATTGCGCGTGCGCAGGTTCGCGATGTCGGCGGCCGTCTGCCGGTGGCCGGCATCCGCCTGCGCCATCACGCGGTACACGCGACCGAACAGGTTGAAATCGTTCACGTACATCGAGCCCAGATAGACCTGCAGCGTGCTGAACAGGTCGGTCAGCGCGACGCCCTGCGCCTTCGCCTTCAAGCGGTCGACCTTCACCTCGAGCTGCGGGATGTTCGCCTGGTACGAGCTGACCGGGTAACTCATCCCCGGCGTCTTCGCGACCGCACCCTGGAACGCGGTAAGCGCGTTCTGCAATGCGCCGTAGCCGAGCCCGCCGCGATCCTCCAGGTACAGCGAATACCCCGAGCCGTTGCCGAGGCCCTGGATCGGCGGTGGCATCAGCGCATAGGTAATGCCGCCACCGATGGCCGAGAAGCGTGCGTTCAGATCTGCGTTAATTTGCGCGGCGCTGCGGTGGCGCTGGTCGAACGGCTTCAGGATCACGTACGAGTTCGTGATGTTCGGCGTGTTCACGCCCTGCAGCGCATTCAGCCCGGCAAACGCCGGCACCATCTCGACACCGTCGGTACCGAGCGCGATCTTCGTCATCTGCTCGGTCACCTCGCTGGTGCGAGCGAGCGATGCGCCTTCCGGCAGCTTCGCGCCCGCGAACAGATACAGCTTGTCCTGCACGGGGATGAAGCCGCCCGGCACCGCGTTGAGCAGCAGCGTGGTCGCCGCGAGCAGCGCCGCGTAGACCGCGAACACCACCCCGCGCCGCTTCAGCGTGCGCGACACGAAGCCGTGATAGCGATCGGAACTACGGTCGAAGAAGCGGTTGAACGGATGGAACAGCCAGCCGAACGCACGGTCGAGCCCGCGCGTGAGCGCATCCTTCGGCGCGCCGTGCGGACGCAGCAGCTTCGCGGCGAGCGCGGGCGACAGCGTCAGCGAGTTGATCGCGGAGATCACCGTCGAGATCGCGATCGTCACCGCGAACTGCCGGTAGAACTGGCCCGTGACGCCGGACATGAACGCCATCGGCACGAACACCGCGCACAGCACGAGCGCGATCGCGACGATCGGCCCCGACACCTCGCGCATCGCCTGGTGCGCGGCGTCGCGCGGGCTCAGGCCCTGCGCGATGTTGCGCTCGACGTTCTCGACGACCACGATCGCATCGTCGACGACGATCCCGATCGCGAGCACGAGCCCGAACAGCGTGAGTGTGTTGATCGAATAGCCGAGCAGATAAAGCCACGCGAACGTGCCGACTACCGACACCGGCACCGCGACGAGCGGAATGATCGACGCGCGCCACGTCTGCAGGAACAGGATCACGACGAGCACGACCAGCACGACGGCCTCGATCAGCGTGTGCTGCACCGCGCGGATCGATTCGCGCACGAACACCGTCGGATCCCACACGGGACGGTACGCGACGCCGGGCGGGAAGCGCTTCGACAGTTCGTCGAACTTCGCATACACGGCCTTCGCGACCTCGAGCGCGTTCGCGCCCGGCGACAGGAAGATGCCGACCACGGCCGATTGCTTGTCGTTGAAATACGAGCGCAGCGTATAGTCGCCCGCGCCGAGCTCGATGCGAGCGACGTCGGACAGCTTCACGACCTGGCCGTCGTCGCCGTTGCGCAGCACGATGTCGCCGAATTCCTGCACCGTGCGCAGCCGGCCGCGCACGTTGATCGACAGCAGGAAGTCGTTTTTCTTCGGCGACGGCTCCGCGCCGAGCTGGCCGGCCGACACCTGCACGTTCTGCTCGCGCACGGCGGCAATCACGTCGCTCGCGGTCAGCCCGCGCGACGCGAGCCGGTTCGGGTCGAGCCACAGCCGCATCGCATAGTCGCCGGCACCGGACAAACCAACATCGCCCACACCGGTGAGCCGCGACAACTCGTCCTTCACGTGCAGCGTCAGGTAGTTGCGCAGGTACAGCGAATCGCGGCTGTTGTCCGGCGAATAGAGGCTCACGTACATCAGCGGCGTCGGCGACTGCTTCTGCGTGGTCACGCCGTACTGGCGCACCTCGTCGGGCAGGCGCGACAGCGCCTGGCTCACGCGGTTCTGCACGCGCACGGCAGCGGTATCGGGATCGACGCCCTGCAGGAACGTGACGACGACCTGCAGGCTGCCGTCGGAACCTGCAACCGACTTCATGTACATGATGCCTTCGACGCCGTTGATCGCCTCTTCCAGCGGTTCGGCGACCGATTCGGCGATTTCCTTCGGGTTCGCGCCCGGGTACGTCGCGCGCACGACGACGCTCGGCGGCACGACTTCCGGGTATTCGCCGGCGGGCAGCATCGGGATCGAGATCAGGCCGATCGCGAAGATGACGATCGACAGCACGACCGCGAAGATCGGCCGGTCGATGAAGAATCGGGAGAAATCCATTGCCTGTCTCCCGTCACTGCGCGGCCGGCGCGCCGGCGTCGGCGACAGCCTGCGTACCGTTGCCCGACCCGTTGCCTGCGCCGTTGCCGGCGTCAGCGCGTACGGGCAGCGCCTTCGGCTTCACCTGCGCGCCCGGATAGTAGATCCGCTGCATGCCGTCGACGACCACGCGGTCGCCCGCCTGGATCCCCTTCTCGATGATCCGCTCGCCGTCCAGCCCTCGCCCGATCGTCACGTCACGGCGTAGTGCCTTGTCGCCGGGCCCGATCACGTACACGTACTTGCGATCCTGGTCGGTGAGCACAGCCTTGTCGTCGACGAGCAGCGCATCCTGGTCGCGGCCGCTGACGAGCTGCACGCGCGCATACAAGCCCGGCGTAAACGTATGGTCCGCATTCGGCAGCCGCACGCGCGCGCGGATCGTGCCCGTTTGCGGGTCGAGCCGGTTGTCGAGGAAGTCGACGGTGCCCGCATGCGGGAAGCCCGTCTCGTTCGCGAGGCCCACGCGCACCGGATCGGCGCCGATCGCACGGTGTTTCGGATCGGCGCGCCGCGCGTTGTAGCGCAGGTAGCTCTGTTCGTCGCAGTCGAAATACACGTAGACGGGGTTCTGCGACACGACGGTCGTCAGCAGCGTGTCGTCCGCGCGCGCCAGGTTGCCGACGGTGGCGACCGCGCGGCCGACACGGCCCGCGATCGGCGCTCGCACTTCGGTGAAACCGAGATTGAGCTTCGCGTCGGCGACGGCCGCGTCGGCCGCCTGCAGGTCCGCACGCGCCTGCTCGGCCGTGGCGCGCGCGTTGTCGAGTTCTTCCTGCGACGTCGCATGCGCATCGATCAGCGTCTGCACGCGCTTGAGCTGCACGTTCGCGAGGCTCGCGGCCGCGCGAGCCCGCTGCAGCTGCGCATTCGCACGATCGAGTGCGATCCGGTACGGGCGCGGGTCGATCTCGAACAGCAGCGCGCCCTGCGCGACCAGGTCACCCTCCTTGTAGGCGACGCGCTGCAGATAGCCGCTCACGCGCGGCCGCAGTTCGACCGCATCGACCGCTTCGACGCGTCCGTTGAATTCGTCCGCGAGGCGGATCGTGCGCGGCGCGATGGTGGCAACGCCGACTTCGGGAAGGGATTGGGCCGACGATGCGCCTTTGCCGTCGTGACAGCCCGACAACGCCAGCAACAGTGCACAGACCGCGCCCAAAGGCGACGTCCTGCGTAGGGATAAGGAGAGCATGATGCCTCGCGACGGGTTAAACTGCCGCGTAGCATAAAAGTTGAAGTTAACTTCAAGTCAAGTTTTCCCGGAGGGGCAACATGGGTATCCAGGAAATCCCGCAATGGCCGCTGATGTCGATTCGCGAAGTGGCCGCGCGCAGTGGCGTGCCGGCGTCGACACTGCGGTTCTACGAGACGCGCGGGCTCATCAAGTCGCATCGTAACGGCTCGAGCCATCGCCACTATTCGCGCGCGGTGCTGCGGCTGATCGCGTTCATCGTGTTCGCGCAGAAGATCGGCTATACGCTCGACGAGATCGCCGAGCAGCTCGTCAGCCTCCCCGAGGACACCGCACCGAGCAACAAGGACTGGCAGCGGCTGTCGCGCGGCTGGAAGCAGCGCGTCGCGAGCCGGATCGAGGAGTTGCAGCGCCTTTACATCAACCTCGACGAATGCATCGGCTGCGGCTGCCTGTCGCTGAAGCGCTGCAAGCTGACGAACCCGGAAGACCGCGCGGGCCGCAACGGGCCCGGCGCGCGGCGCTGGCTCGGCGACAAGCCGCCCGCGGATATCGAATGACCGGCCGGCCGGGCGTGGCGCGCCCGGCCGCGCCGGTTCGTGCCGATGCAGCCGCAAGGCATTGCGTTTTGCGAACTGAAGGATGCGGGCAACCCGCTCGCGTACGAACTGGCGATCGCGTACCGAGCGCCATCGCCGCTCTCATCGATGCGTTGCGCGAGACCGCGCGAAGCGCGGTGCGCGAACTGTGGCTGGTGCCGGCGACGTGACCACGCGCATCGCGCGCGCCGTGCTCAGCCGCCGACGACGTTGAACGCGACGTCCACCACGGCCTTCCGGAACGCGTCCTGCTGCGTGGGCAGCGACGTGTACTCCAGCATCATGTGGCTGTACGACACCGTCGTGCCGATCGCGCTCGCAAACATGAAGAACAGCACGGTCGGATCGACCGGGCGGATCACGCCGGCCTCGACGCCGTCCGACAACAACGGAAACAGCACGTCGTAATACGGGCGCACGATCCGCTCCTGCAGCCGGTCGAGCCGCCCGCCCACTTCGGTCGCCGCCGTCGAGAAGAACATACCCATGTCGGGCTCGTTGAACTCGTGCTCGACACACAGCTCGATCGCGCGCAGCACGCGGTCGCGATGGGACAGCGGTGACGTGCGCAACGCGCGCAGCCCGTCGAACATCGGCTCGGCCAGCTCGGCGATCTGCTCGACAACCGCCAGCCACAACGTTTCCTTCGTACCGAAATGGTGCGCGATCAGTGCCGCGTCGACCCCCAGCTCGCGCGCGACTTCGCGCACGCTCGTTGCGTCGTAGCCACGCTTCGCGAACGTGCGACGCGCGGCCCGCAATATCACGTCCGGCCCCACGGACGCCCCGGCCAGCGGCCGCCCTCGCATACGCCGCTTGGCCGGCGCGCGCTCAGTGACTTCAGTCACGTCTTCCTGCTCTCCTTGAATGATTCGAATACGCCCGTTCCGGCCCCGCTTTAGCGGCACCGAAAAACGGGTGACCTGCCCCGCTCCGTTGACACGCGAAGCCGGGAAGCGCTAGGATCATACATTATTCATCACGTGATGATTTATCCATGACAACCCTTACACGCATCGTCATCGTCGGCGGAGGGATCGCCGGACTGCAGCTCGCCACCCGCCTGGGCGAGCGCCTCGGCAAGTCGGGCCGCGCACAGGTCACCGTCGTCGACCGCAGCCCGACCCACATCTGGAAGCCGATGTTGCACACCATCGCAGCCGGTACGCGCGACGTGCAGCAGCAGCAGGTGATCTTCCTCGCCCATGCTCGCGACCACGGCTACGCGTACCAGCCCGGCGAACTGAAGGGGCTCGATCGCGCACGCCGTCGCGTGCAGCTCGGCGAGATCCGCTCGCAGGACGGCGAACTGGTGCTCGACGCACGCGAACTCGAATACGACGTGCTGATCCTCGCGCTCGGCAGCCAGGCCAACGATTTCGGCGTGCCGGGCGTGCGCGAGCACTGCTATTTCATCGACAGCCAGCAGCAGGCCGAGACCTTCAACGAAGCGTTGCGGATGCGCGTATTTCGCAGCATCGCGCGCGACGAGCCGTTCCGCGTCGCGATTGTCGGCGCGGGCGCGACCGGCGTGGAACTCGCGGCGGAGCTGAGCCGCTTGCTCGAAGTCGCGCAGGCGTACGGCGACGCGACGGTGCGCGAGCGGCTGCAGCTCACGCTGCTCGAAAGCGGCCCGCGCATCCTCGCCGCGTTTCCGCCGCGGATTTCCGCGTCGGCGCAGCGGCGGCTCGAACAGATCGGCTTTCACGTGCTGACGTCGACCCGCGTCACGTCCGCCGACGCGAACGGCTTCCACTACGGCGACGGTTCATTTGCGGAAGCGGACCTGATGGTCTGGGCGGCCGGCGTGAAGGCACCCGATTTCATGCAGGCGCTCGACGGGCTCGACACGAATCGCGCGAACCAGATCGTCGTCGGGCCGACGCTGCAGGCAACGGGCGACGAACACATATTCGCGATCGGTGATTGCGCAAGCCTCTTGCCCGACGGACAGGAACGGCCGCTGCCGCCCACCGCGCAGGTCGCGACGCAGCAGGCCGAACATCTCGCGAAGCACCTGTCCGCGTGGCTCAACGGCACGCCGATTCCGCCGTTCGCGTTCCACGATTTCGGCGCGCTCGTGTCGATCAGCGACTACGACGCGTTCGGCACGCTCGGGCAGTTCGGGTTCTTTCGCGGCGGCTTCATCCAGGGGCGTTTCGCGCAGTTCAGCCACCTGATGCTCTACCGGCGGCACCAGCAGGCGCTGCACGGCTTCTCCAAGGCGACCCTGCTGTGGATCGCCGAACGGATCAACGGCTGCGTGCAGCCGCGCATCCGCCTGTCGTGATGCCGCGTGCGGCGGTGTCGCGTAACGTTTCGAGGAAAACTGACATGAACAACCGTTTGGCACCCTGGCTCATGACCGTCGCCGCGATCAGCAGTTTCGACATGCCGTCCGTCTCGTGGGGCATGCCGCGGCGACGCAGCGTCACGCGCGACCGGCTGCCGTCGTGGGATGCGACGAGCAAGCCGTCCATCAGCGTGCTCGAGCGGCCCACGGCCGACACCGTGATGATTTCATGGCGCGACGCATGCACCGGGCACTACGGTTATCAGAAGTGGCGGCTGTTCACCACGCGCAAGCGCGGCGTGTGCGCGCTGTCGGGGCAGCCGATCGAGATCGGCGACAGTGTCTTTGCACCGCAATTGCTCGGCTCGACGCCGGGCAACGCCGCCGCGATGGTGCTGGCCGCGTGCATCGACGCGGCCCGCCCCGCCGAGGCGGCCTGAAAGCCCGGGATTCGACCCGGGATTCCGCTTCAGGCAGTGGTGACGCGATCCGTATCGCGAACCGCCTCGTTCATGCGTGCTTCGGCTTCCGCATCCAGCCGCGCCGCATTCGCTTCGGCTTCCGCTTCCGGCATCAGCTCGCCTTCCCACTTCGCGACCACCGCGCTGGCGATCGAGTTGCCCACTGCGTTCGTGGCCGAACGGCCCATGTCGAGGAACGTATCGACGCCGAGAATCAGCAGCAGCCCGGCTTCCGGGATGTTGAACTGGTGCAGCGTCGCGGCGATCACGACGAGCGACGCACGCGGCACGCCGGCCATGCCTTTCGACGTCAGCATCAGGATCAGCAGCATCGTCACCTGCGTGCCGAGCGACAGGTGAATGCCGTAAGCCTGCGCGATGAACAGCGACGCGAACGTGCAGTACATCATCGAGCCGTCGAGATTGAACGAATAGCCCATCGGCATCACGAAGCTCGAGATCTTGCGGCGCACGCCGAAACGGTCGAGCGCATCGAGGATCTTCGGATACGCGGCTTCCGAGCTCGCGGTCGCGAACGACAGCATGAACGCTTCCTTGATCAGCACCAGCAGCTTGAACACGCGGCGGCCGAGGAACAGGAGCCCGGCAGCGACGAGCGTGCCCCACAGCAGGAACAGGCTCAGGTAGAAGTCGCCCATGAACACCGCGAACTTCAGCAGGATCGACAGGCCGTTGATCGCGACGGTCGACGCCATCGCCGCCAGCACCGCGAGCGGCGCGAGCTTCATCACGTAGCCGGTAATCTTCAGCATCACGTGCGCGAGCTGGTCGATCGCCGCGACGAGAATCTTGCCGCGTTCGCCAAGCGACGCGAGCGCGACGCCGAAGAACATCGAGAACACGACGATCTGCAGGATCTCGTTGTTCGCCATCGCCTCGGCGATCGATTTCGGCACCATGTGGCCGACGAAATCCTTCAGCGTGAACTTGGACGTCGCCAGATGCGCGGACGCGCCGATATCCGGCAGCGGCAAGCCGAGGTTCTCGCCCGGACGCAGCAGGTTCGCCATCAGCAGGCCGAGCAACAGCGAGATCAGCGACGCGGTGACGAACCAGCCGAGCGCCTTCACGAATACGCGGCCCACCGACGACGCGTCGCCCATATGCGCGATGCCGACGACCAGCGTCGAGAACACCAGCGGGCCGATCACCATCTTGATCAGCCGCAGGAACACGTCGGACACCAGCGAGATGTAGCCGGCGATCTCCGCCGCGGACTGCTTGTCCGGCAACTGCGTAAAGATCATGTAGCCGATCAGGATGCCGGCCGCCATCGCGAGCAGGATCCAGCCTGCTGCTGACATTCGTTTGTTCATAACGGAATCCAAAGCACGGGAAGAAGTTGACGGATGAAAGGCACGCGTCCCGCGCCATTCCAGGGAGCGCGCGTGGCGAGCCGGACGTGCCCGGTGTGTCGGGCACGGGCGCCGGCGCCGGTCGGGCTCGCGGATGCCCGCGAACCGACGTGCTGCCGCCCGCAACGGCATTCGCACGGGGGCGAATGCCGGCGGCAGCGATTCAGCATGATGCGATCAGGTCAGTAACCGATTGCCGATCCGGCCGGACGGCGCGGATCGTTGTAGCCGTAGATGAAGCCGACACGCACGTTGCCGGACACGGACGAATCGTTCCCGGAACTCTGGCGGCTCGCCGCTTCGGTGCCAGGCAGGCCGACCATGATCAGCTCGGCGGCGCCCCACGGCGTCTGCTCGACCATCTTGTAGCCCATGTTGCGCAGGATCGCGAGCGTGTCGGGCGACAGGCCGTAGGTTTCGTAATAGACCTCGTCGGGCAGCCACTGGTGGTGGATGCGCGGCGCGGTGACCGCGTCCTGCGGCGTCATCCCGTAGTCGATCACGTTCAGCACCGTCTGCAGCGTGATCGTGATGATGCGCGAGCCGCCCGGCGAACCGACCACCATGAACACCTTGCCGTCCTTCTTCACGATGGTCGGCGCCATCGACGACAGCGGACGCTTGCCCGGCGCGATCGAATTGCGCGTGCCCTGCACGAGACCGAACAGGTTCTGCGCGCCGACCTTCACGGTGAAGTCATCCATCTCGTCGTTCAGGAAGAAGCCCGTGCCCGGCGCGATGACCACGGCGCCGAAGCGGCCGTTGACCGTGTAGGTCGTCGATACCGCGTTGCCGTCCTTGTCGATGATCGAATAGTGGGTCGTCTCCGGCTTCTCGTGCACGCCGACACCCGGCTGCACGTCGACCGACGGCGTTGCCGTATCCGAATGGATGCTCTTGCGGATCTGCGCCGCGTATTCCTTGCTCGTCAGCTTCGCGACCGGGTTGTCGATGAAGTTCGGGTCGCCCAGCAGCGTGTTGCGATCTTCGTATGCGTGCCGCATCGCTTCGGTCATGTAGTGAACCGCCGCGGCCGAATGGTAGCCAAGCTTGCGCATGTCGTACCCTTCGAGAATGTTCAGCGTCTCGCACATCGTCACGCCGCCCGAGCTCGGCGGCGGAGCCGACACGAACTCGTAGCCGCGATACGAACACGTCAGCGGCGCCATGTCCTGCGCGCGGTACGACGCGAAATCAGCCGCCGTGATCAGGCCGCCGCCGCGCTTCGCCGCAGCCTCGACGATCTTCGGGATCTCGCCGTGATAGAACGCGTCGGGCCCCTGCTCCGCGATGCGCTCGAGCGTGCGGGCCAGGTCCTTCTGCACCAGGCGGTCGCCCGGCTGCAGCGGCGTGCCGTCCGGCCGCAGGAAGATGCGTGCCGCATCCGGATCCTTCTTGAAGCGGTCGATCGTCGTGTCGAGGATGTCCGTATCGCCACGCGTCAGCACGAAGCCGTCGCGCGCGAGCCGGATCGCCGGCGCCATCACCTGCTTGCGCGTCAGCTTGCCGTACTTGCGCTGCGCGAGGTCGAGGCCGGCGACCGTGCCCGGCACGCCGACCGCACGATAGCCGTACAGACTGTCGTCGGGAATGACGTTGCCCTTCGCATCGAGATACATATTCGCGGAGGCCGCAGCCGGCGCGGTTTCGCGGAAATTGATGAAGCGGTCGCGACCGTCGGCCAGGTGCACGGTCATGAAGCCGCCGCCGCCGATGTTGCCGCAGCACGGGTTGGTCACGGCCTGCGCGTAGCCGACCGCCACTGCCGCGTCCACCGCGTTGCCGCCTTCCTTCAGGATGTCGACGCCGATCTGCGACGCGAAGTGCTGCGACGAAACAACCATGCCGTTCTTCGCTTCGACCGCGGGGTCCGAAGCGGCGAACGCGCACACGCTCATGGCTGACAACAGGGTGAGTACTACGAGCCGCCTCATGACGGGATCCTCCAGACAAAAAAACCGTGGCGTGCCGGAACGCGACGCCGCATCGACACGTGTCGACGCGTCAATCGACGCGTGTAATGAACAATACATCCCAGCGAGGCCGCGATCATATCACTCGCTTTTTTGCGCAAAAACCTAGGGTTATCACTGAACAAAGAACGAATATTCGCCGAACCGGTCATTTATCAATGTTTGTTTTATTACAATGACGAATGAGCCGGTCTGCGTTGTGATGCGTCCCTCTAATTTCGGAGCGTGCACGGCCCGCCGCACATCGATCGGCTAACATGCGTGGAGTCGCCGGCAGACACCCGTCTGCCGTTTGTCATTCAGATCAGAGAGCTGGAGTGCCCGATGGGGACGAGCATCAGGGCGTTGCTGTTATCCCAGATGGATAGCTTCACGCCGTCGGAACAGAAGGTCGCGCAGGCGTTGCTGGACCGCTACCCGAGCCTTGGGCTCGGGCCGATTGCGAGCTTTGCCAAACAGGCTGAAGTCAGCGATCCGACCGTGTTTCGCTTTGTCGTCCGGATCGGCTTTCCGAATTACCCGTCGTTCCAGCAGGCGCTGTACGGCGAAATCGACACGGCGATGAATTCTCCGCTCGCCCGGATGGATGCGTTCCACTCGGCCGGCGGCATGCGCGACAGTCATGCGGCGATTTTCCAGCGGCTGTCCGAGTCGCTGGCCACCACGATCGAAGGGCTCGATGCAGCAGCGTTCGACGCGGCAGTGGCGTTGCTGGCCAATCCGGATGTGCGTGTCTTTTGCGGTGGCGGGCGTTACACCGCGCCGCTCGCTTCGCTGTTTTCGTTCACGCTCGCGTACGCGCGGCCACACGTTCAGCATGTCGAACCGAATGTGAACCTCGCGTCGATCGCGCTGGCGGACATGGGACCCGGAGATGTGCTCGTCATTTTCGATTTCCGCCGTTATCAGCGGGACAGCATCCGGTTCGCGCAGGCCGCGCATCGGCTCGGCACGCGCGTGCTGCTGATCACGGACGAGTGGCACTCGCCGATCGGCGAGTTTGCCGAGATCGTGCTGCGCATCCGCGGGCAGCCGTTCGCGATGCTGCAGACCAACGTGCCGGCGCTCGCACTCGCCGAAGCGCTCGTGATCGGCGTGACGAACCAGTTGCCGGAGATGGCAAGGCAGCGGATGGAGAAGATCGAGCATCTCAACACGGGCGGCATCGAACAGGACACCAACCAGCGCGATTTGCCCGAATGACGATGACTCGCCATTCGGGCGCAGGCTTCAGCTCTCGACATCCTCGAGGCTGAACACCTCGGTCTTGTCGTTGTACGAGAACACTTCGCCGTAACGGCCCCAGTCAATCACCGCATCAAGCGTTTCCTCAGCCGCTTCGTCCGACAGGAAATCCTCCAGCTCCTGCTCGAAGCGCACGCGCGGCGCCCGATGGCCCGGGCGCTCGTTCAGCACTTTCCGGATCCGCGCAGCAAGCGGCACGTGCTTCAGCAAATGATCCGCGAACATCAGCTTGCGTTCCTGCGTGCCGAATTCCGCGAACACGCGCGCAGGCGGCGTGAGGAACACGTCGCCTTCCCGCACGTCCGCGAAACCGAGGTGCTGCAGCACTTCGGCGATCGGGAACAATTCGTCGACCTCGAGGTGCAGCGTACGCGCGATTTCCGGCATGTCCGCGCGACCGTGGTACGGCGCCATCGCGAGCGTCTCGATCAGGCCGGCCATCAGGTTGGTCGACACGCGCGGCATCCAGCTGCCGAGCTCGAGCCCCTTCTTCGTCGCCTCGTTGGTCTGGCGGGCCGTCATCTTCGCGTAGATGTCGTCGACGAGCTTGCGGAAATCGGTGTCGAGCCGGTTGCGCGGATGCTTGAACGGCACCTTGATCTCGGCGATCACGCGGCCCGGGTTCGACGACAGCACGAGGATCCGGTCGCACATGAACACGGCTTCCTCGATGTTGTGCGTGACGATCAGCACCGACTTGATCGGCATCCGGCCTTGCGTCCACAGGTCGAGCAGGTCGGTACGCAGCGTCTCGGCCGTCAGCACGTCGAGCGCCGAGAACGGCTCGTCCATCAGCAGGATCGTCGGATCGACGACGAGCGCGCGCGCAAAGCCCACGCGCTGGCGCATGCCGCCCGACAGCTCGCGCGGGTAGGCGTTCTCGAAGCCGTCGAGACCGATCAGGTCGATCGCGGCGAGCGCACGCTCGCGCCGCTCGCGCGCGCCGACGCCGAGCGCTTCGAGGCCGGCTTCCACGTTCTGCAGCACGGTGAGCCACGGGAACAGCGCGAAGGTCTGGAACACCATCGCGACACCTTCGGCCGGGCCGCGCAGCGGCTGGCCGAGATAGGTCACTTCACCGCCGGTCGGTTCGATCAGCCCGGCGATGATGCGCAGCAACGTCGACTTGCCCGAGCCGGAACGGCCGAGCAGGCCGACGATCTCGCCTTCGCGCAGCGACAGGTTCGCATCGTCGAGCACGAGCAGCTCGCCCTGCGACTTGTTGAAGCCGCGGTTCACGTGCTCGACGCGCAGGATTTCATCGCCGAGGCGCGGCGGCTGCAGCGGCTGGGACGTCTTGACGGGGGCGTTGATAACGGTCGAATTTTGCATCGCGCTTACTCTCAATCGAGACGGAGCCGGGATTCCGCATAGGCGTACATCGGACGCCACAGCAGACGGTTGAACAGGGTAACGAACAGGGACATCACGGCAATGCCCAGGATGATCTTCGGAAAATCGCCGGCGGCAGTGGTCTGCGCGATATACGAACCAAGGCCGTGCGCGACGACCTTCGTGTCGCCCCACTGCACGAACTCGGACACGATGCTCGCGTTCCACGCGCCGCCCGAGGCGGTAATGGCACCCGTCACGTAGTACGGGAAGATGCCGGGCAGGATCGCCTGCCGCCACCACTGCCAGCCGCGGATGCGGAAATTCTTCGTCGCTTCCTTGTAGTCGTTCGGATAGGACATCGCGCCGGCGATCACGTTGAACAGGATGTACCACTGCGTACCGAGCACGATCAGCGGCGACAGCCAGATGTCCGCATTCAGGTGGAAGTGGACGATCACGATCACGAACACCGGGAACAGCAGGTTCGCCGGGAACGCGGCGAGAAACTGCGCGAGCGGCTGGATCTTCTCGGCCAGCGCCGGTCGCAGCCCGATCAGCACGCCGAGCGGCACCCAGATCACGGACGCGATCGCGATCAGCACCAGCACGCGCAGCAGCGTGATGAGCCCGAGCACGAGCACATGCCCGACCTCGCCCATCGTCACGCCGGTCGCGACGAACGTGACGACGCGCCACACGACGTACACCGTCAGCAGGATCACGAACGCGCCCCACACGATGTCGCCGATGCGCGACGCGCCGCGCGACGACGCACCGCGCGCACGCGTGCCCTTCAGCGACGGAAAGCGCAGCGGAATCCGCGCGGCCTGCGACAGCAGCCAGCCGGCCGGCACGAGCAGCTGATGGATCAGGTGCGTGCGGCGCATCATGTCGAGCAGCCAGGATTGCGGCGCATCGCCGGACGCGGTGTTCTCCATCCGGAACTTGTCGGCCCATGCGACGAGCGGGCGGAACAGGAACTGGTCATAGGCGAGGATCACGACCGACATCGCGACGATCACCCAGCCGACCGCGCCGAGGTTTTTATCAGAGATCGCCTGCGCGAGGTACGCGCCAATGCCCGGCAGCGTGATCGTCTGGTTGCCGACGGTGATCGCTTCCGATGCGACGACGAAGAACCAGCCGCCCGACATCGACATCATCATGTTCCAGATCAGCCCCGGCATCGAGAACGGCACCTCGAGCTTCCAGAAGCGTTGCCACGGCGTCAGGTGAAAGCCGCGCGACACTTCGCTCAGGTCGCGCGGCACCGTGCGCAGCGACTGGTAGAAGCTGAACGTCATGTTCCACGCCTGGCTCGTGAAGATCGCGAAGATCGCGGCCAGCTCCGCACCGAGCACGCGGCCCGGAAACAGCGCGAGGAAGAACGTGACGGTAAACGAGATGTAGCCGAGCACCGGCACCGACTGCAGGATGTCGAGGATCGGAATCAGCACCATGCCCGCGCGGCGGCTTTTCGCGGCGAGCGTGCCGTAGATCAGCGTGAACGTAAGCGACGCGACCATCGCGGCGAGCATCCGCAGCGTGGTGCGCAACGCGTATTCGGGCAGGTTCGACGGATCGAGCGAGATCTTCTGCGTCTGCAGCACACCGATCGGCGCCATGGTCTGATGGAAGCCGACGATCGCCATCGCGAGCAGGCAGATGATCAGCGGAAACGCGACGGCATCCCAGCGGTTGGGCAGCACGCGCCACGCCGAAGCGTTCGCGGTGCGGTTCGGATCGAAACTGATATCCATCGGTAGCGTCTTGTGTTGAATTGAAAATCGATGGGACCGGCCGCGCATCGCGCGGCCGGACGTCGCGCCCCCCGGCGCGGGTCAGAACAGTCCGTGCAGTACCCAGTACAGGGCAGCCGACAGTGCGATCGACGCGGGCAGCGTCAGCACCCATGCGAGCACGAGGTTGCGCACCGTATCCCAGCGCAGGCCCGAGCCGCTCGCCGTCATCGTGCCGGCCACGCCCGACGCGAGCACGTGCGTCGTCGACACCGGCAGCCCGTATGCGTCGGCCATCCCGATCGTCAGCATCGCGACGGCCTCGGCCGATGCGCCCTGCCCGTACGTGAGATGCGACTTGCCGATCTTCTCGCCGACCGTCACGACGATCCGCTTCCACCCGACCATGGTGCCGAGGCCAAGCGCGATCGCAACCGCGACCTTCACCCACGTCGGGATGAATTTCGTCGCGCGGTCCATCTGCTTCTTGAACGCTTCGAGCGCGCTCGCGTCCTCGACCGAGAACGCCGGCGCCTTCGCCTTCTCCATCAGCCGGATCGCCTCGGACGCGACGTACATGTTGTTGCGCACGTTGTCGACGAGGTTCTGCGGCACGCTCGAGATGCCGCCGGCCTGCGCGACTTGGTCGGCGATCGTGTCGGTGAGCTTGCCCAGCGCGGGAATCGTCGCGGGCGTCAGCTTGTGCGTGCGCACGTACGCCTCGACGTCGGCGCGCGGGTCGGCCGACTGCGCGGCCGGGTCCGCATACTTGACGAGCGTCGTCGAAGCATGGCGCGCCACCGCGACGAACGTGCTCGTCTGGTCGGGCGTCACGGCCTTGTTCAGCGCGTACGCGGTCGGCATCACGCCGATCAGGATCAGCATGATCAGCCCCATGCCCTTCTGCCCGTCGTTCGAGCCGTGCGCGAACGACACGCCCGTGCACGTGAGGATGAGCAGCAGGCGGATCCAGAACGGCGGCGGCTTGTTGCCCTTCGGCTCCTGGTACAGCGCCGGCACGCGCACGAGCGCCTTCAACAGCAGCAGCACGAGCGCGGACAGCACGAAGCCGATCAGCGGCGAGAACAGCAGCGCCTTGCCGACGCCGAGCGCCTGGTTCCAGTCGACGCCGCTCGTGCCCGACGGGCCGTTGACGATCTGGTTCATCAGGCCGACGCCGATGATCGAGCCCACGAGCGTGTGCGAACTCGACGACGGCAGCCCGAAATACCAGGTCGCGAGGTTCCACGTGACGGCCGCGATCAGCAGCGAGAACACCATCGCGAAGCCCGAGCCGCTGCCCACCTGCAGGATCAGCTCGACCGGCAGCAACTGCAGGATGCCGAACGCGACGGCGCCGCTCGACACGAGCACGCCGAACAGGTTCCAGAGGCCCGACCAGACGACGGCGAGGTGCGGGTCGAGCGAATGCGTATAGATGACGGTCGCGACCGCGTTCGCGGTGTCGTGGAAGCCGTTGACGAATTCGAAGCCGAGCGCGATCAGCAGCGCGACGATCAGCAGCAGGAACGGGAGGACCGAGCTTTCCTTGACGGGACTGAGGTCGGCGCTGAGATGAATGCCGACATAGACGATGCCGCAGGCAATGATCAGAAAAAACAGCGCGAGGCTGATGTTGCGCGTGCGGTTGCTGACCGCACCGCTGGTTTCCGTTGCCGCGAGATTCGGCATGAAGGGGCTCCGGAGTGGTGACTCGGAGTGGCAGGCTATCGACCGGTCGTGACGCAAATGTGACGTGTCACTTACAGGACATTGACAAGTCATCTGTCAGGAACCGTACATCGCCGCGCAAGCCGCAAACACGGGCGTTCGACCTTGTAACGTGCGGGAATAAATCCGCCACTTGGCCGGTATGGCACGCGAAGGCGCCGGTTTATTCCAGGACGATCCGGCCGTCCGGTTCCGTCATACGAATGCGAGGCTCACATGTCTTCATCGACCCCCACCAACCCGTCGCGCCGCAAGGCGCTGCAGTGCATGGCCTTCGGCGGCCTCGGCACGCTGTTTACGCTGTCGGGCGGCGTCCTGACGCCGTTCGACCTCGCGCTCGCGCAGACCGGCGACGCGCTCCCGGCCAACGCGGGCCGCCCGCTGTTCGTGCAGATCAGCGACACGCACATCGGCTTCAACAAGGACGCGAATCCCGACGTGTCGGCCACGCTGAAGCAGACGATCGATCTCGTCAACGGCATGCCGGCGATGCCCGCGCTGGCCATCCATACCGGCGACATCACGCACCTGTCCAAGCCCGAGGAGTTCGACCACGCGTCGCAGCTGCTCTCCGCGCTGCGCGTGCCGGAACTACATACGGTGCCCGGCGAGCACGACGTCACCGACGGTTCGGGCGCCGAATATTTCGGCCGGTTCGGCAAGGCGTCGGACAACCGCGGGTATTACAGCTTCGATCACGCGGGCGTGCACTTCATCGGCCTCGTCAACGTGATGCACTTCAAGCCGAACGGGCTCGGCAGCTTCGGCGACGACCAGCTCGCGTGGCTCGCGCAGGATCTCAAGGGCCGCTCGTCGAGCACGCCGATCGTCGTGTTCTCGCACATGCCGATGTGGACCATCTACGAGCCGTGGGGCTGGGGCACCGGCGACGCGCCGCAGACGATGGCGCTGCTGCGCCGCTTCGGCTCGGTCACCGTGCTGAACGGGCACATCCACCAGATCGTGTCGAAAGTCGAGGGCAACGTGACGTTCCACACCGCGCGCTCCACCGCGTTCCCGCAGCCGACGGCCGGCAACGGCCCGGGCCCCGTGCCGCTCACCGTGCCGCGCGACCGGCTGCCGTCGATGCTCGGCGTGACGACCGTCGAATTCGCCGGCCATCCCGTCACGTCGTCGCTGCACGATGCGACGCTGGCCTGACGCACCGAACCACAAGGAGACCGACATGACCCGCTTCAAGCAATCCAGCCTCATCGCAGCGCTGATCCTGTGCGCCACCGCTCCGCTCGCCGCGTTCGCGCAAGGCCCGGAAGGCTCGCTCGTGACGATCCGCAATTTCATGTTTTCGCCGATGTCGACGACGATCAAGGCCGGCACGACGATCACGTGGAAGAACCTCGACGCGGAACCGCACACCGTCGTCAACGACGCCGGCATCTTTCATTCGAAGGCGCTCGACCAGGACGAGACGTACTCGTTCCGCTTCGACAAGCCGGGCGTCTACAAGGTGTTCTGCGGGATTCACCCGTACATGAAGGAGACCATCACGGTCGAATGACGCGGCGCATCGCGACACGCGCGGACGAATGGCGGGCGGCGGCGCCTACAATGCCCCCATCCCATTCGCCCGCGTGGCTGACGGAGCCGCCCATGCCCAGGATCGACCTCAGCACCGTGCCCGAACGCCGCGGCAGCGGCTATCCGCGGCCGTTCGACGCGCCGTGCGCGCAACGCATCCGCCAGCGCGTCGGCGACGCCGGCGGGCTGCGCGATTTCGGCGTCAACCTGATGCGCGTGCCGCCGGGCGGCTGGTCGAGCCAGCGCCACTGGCATTCCGACGAAGACGAATTCGTCTACGTGCTCGAAGGCGAACTCGTGATGATCGAGGACGGCGGTGAAACCGTGCTGCGCGCCGGCGACTGCGCGGCGTTTCCGAAAGGCTCGGGCAACGGCCATCACCTGATCAACCGGTCGGATGCGGTCGCCGTCTATCTTGAAGTCGGCTCGCGCTCGCCGGACGACGTGATCACCTGCCCGGACATCGACATGATGAGCCCGAGCCGCGACGGCCGGTTCCTGCACAAGGACGGTACGCCTTACCCGGACGCGTGACGCCGGCTGCTCACGCCTGCGGATGCCCGGCCAGGAACGGCGCGCGCTGCCGTACGTACGCGCACCACCGTGAACACACTTGAGGGTCGGAAGCGATTGGCACGGAAGCAAACGCAGCCACCCGTTGCATTGCGGGCGGCTGCCCGCCGCCGATCGCCTAAACTGAATCGATCCGTTCTGATCCGACCCACCGTCACACGCAGCGAGGCAAGCCATGACCGCGAGCCAGCCGGCACGCATGGACCTCCCCGGGCAAGTGGTGCTCGTACTCCAGGGCGGCGGCGCACTGGGCGCGTTCCAGCTCGGCGTCTTTCAGGCGCTGGACGAAGCCGGCATTCAACCCGACTGGGTGATCGGGACGTCGATCGGCGCGATCAACGCGGCGCTGATCGCCGGCAACCCGCCGGCGCTACGCTACGAGAAGCTGTCGGCATTCTGGCGCCGCGTGACCGAACGCACCCGTTTCGACACCGCGCCGCTGCTGCCCGGCTGGGACCGGACGCTGGCCGAGCTGATGATCATCGGCCGCGGCATCGCGGGATTCTTCCAGCCCAACCCGGCATCGTGGCTCGGGCCGATGGTCCGCCTCGGCGTCGATCGCGCATCGTATTACCGGATCGCGCCGCTGCGCGACACGCTCACGTCGCTGATCGATCCCGACCTGCTGAACGCGGGCCACCCGCGCCTGACCGTCAGCGCGGTCAATGCGTGCACGGGCACGATGCGCTATTTCGATTCGCGCGACACGCGGCTCGGGATCGAGCACATCATGAGTTCGGGCGCGCTGCCGCCCGCGTTCCCGGCGATACGGATCGACGGCGAACCGTACTGGGATGGCGGCGTGTATTCGAACACGCCGGTCGAGGTCGTGCTCGACGACAACCCGCGCCGCAGCTCGATCATCTTCTCCGTCCAGATGTGGAATCCGGCCGGCCCCGAACCCGAGAGCATCTGGCAGGTGTCGGAGCGGCAGAAGGACATCCAGTACGCAAGCCGCACCGACAGCCACATCGCGCGCCAGCAGCAGATTCACCGGCTGCGCCACGTGATCCGCGAACTGGCCCGGCACGTGCCGGAAGCCGAACGCGCGTCGCCGGCCGTGCGCCGGCTCGCCGCGTGGGGATGCGAAACCACGATGCACCTGGTCAAGCTCGCGGCGCCGCGACTCGCCGGCGACAATCAGTTGAAGGACATCGATTTCACGCCGGACGGCATCGCGGCCCGCCGGCAGGCCGGCTACGACGCGGCGAAACGGGCCATCGCGGCACGTCCGTGGGACCTTCCGACGGATCCGACGGAAGGCCTGACGGTGTTCGATCCGGACGCAGCGCCGGCCGCCGAAAAAACGGCATGACGCGCGGGTGGTTCCACGGCGCGCCGACCGCCCGGCGCGGTCAGGCGCGCGCGGCCCGGAAATGCGCGCGACCGGCTTCACTCATTTCGACTTCCGCCACGCCGCCCGGAGCATGGTGCCGGACCACGTAGCCGCGCGCGCAGGCTTCCTCCCACACCGGCAGGCGCGGGCACGACGTGCGCCACGCCTCGATCACCTCGTCATAAGGGCGCCGGGCGGGCCCGATCCATTCGAGCAGGTCGAGGATCAGCGGCTCGATCGACGCCGTTTCACGCACGAGCACATCCGGGTTGACCACGTGGATCGGCTGCCCGGCCGCATAGGACACAATCTGGTCGAACACATCCGCGAACTGCGTCTCGTATTCGTCCTCGGTCACGTAGCCGATATGCGGCGTACACACGACATTCGGCAAACGCAGCAGCGGATGCCGCGGGTCACGCAACGGTTCAGTCTCGTAGACATCCACCGCCGCCATCCCGGGCCGGCCGGCCTGCAACGCCGCTTCGAGCACGCCCGGTGCGACAAGACCCGCGCGGCTCGTGTTCACCAGCAGCGCGCCGGGCTTCATCCGGCCCAGATCCTCGGCGGTCACGATGCCGCGCGTGGCCGGCACGAGCCGCATGTGCAGCGAAAGCACGTCGCAGGTTTCGAAGAAGGTGCGCTTGTCCGGCGCCGTATTCCACCCGTCGTCGCGCGCACGCTGCAGCGATGCTTCGCGCGCCCAGACCAGCACGTTCATCCCGAACGCGGCGCCGTACCGGGCGACCTCCGCACCGATCCGGCCATAGCCGTAAATCCCCAGCGTGCGCCCGCGCAGCGTCCGCCCGACCCCGATCTGCCAGTTGCCCGCCTGCAGCGCGCGCATCTGCTGCGGAATCCGGCGCATCGCGGCAAGCACGAGGCCCCACGTGAGCTCGGCGGCCGCGTAAGAAGGCGTGCCGGCATGCTGGTTCGACGACACGATCACGCCGTGCGCGGTGCATGCGTCGATGTCGATGTGCGGATAGACGCTACGCTGGCTGATCAACCGCAGCTTCGGCAGCCGCGCGATCAGCGGTGCGCGAATCTGTGTGCGTTCGCGGATCAGCACCAGCACTTCCGTGTCGTGCAGGCGCTCGGCCAGCGCGTCGACGTCCTGCACGTGATCGTTCCAGATCGTGACCGCATGCCCGTCCAGCTTGCGAAAGCACGGCAGCGTGCGCAGCGTGTCGAAATAATCGTCGAGGATCGTGATGTCCATGGGGGGCGCTCCTGGCAACGCCGTCATCCTGAACCGGAAGCGCTTCGCACGGAAATGAATTTATCTTGCCGATTCCTGCATTTTTTTGATCAACCGATTTTTGCCGTGCGCGGGCCTCGCACGCACGCTCACTGTGCTGCCGAGCGCATGTCCGGCGCCGTACCGGCAACGACCGGACACGATTGCGGCAATGCCTGCCCGAACAGCACGGCCAGCCCGCAAGCGGACGTGAACATGCCGAGCCCGTCGTGCCCGACGCCCGGCACTTCGACGACCTGCTGCGCGAGATCGTCAGGATGCCGCTTCTTCAGGTAATCGAAATAGGCGAGCCCGCGTGCGAGCCGGTACGGGCCTTGTGCCATCGCCGCGCACGAACGGTCGATGAAATGCGTGTACGGATTCGTATCGGCCTGCCCGAGCAGGTACACGACGTGGCGCGCAACGTAACGCGTTTCGAGATCGCGCCCATCCTGCGACGCAACGTAAGGCGGCGCGGACTTCAGCCCGTACTTCCATTGCGTCGCCCGCGGGCAGGTGCCGCCGGCGATCGCGTCGGCATTCGGCCGTTCATCGTCGAAATACAGGTAGCTCGACGGATTCGCGACCACATAGCGCACCGCGATGCCGGCCCGCACCAGCGCATCGCCTTCGTGCCCGGCCACCGCATAGCGCTGCAGCAACTGCGCGCCGGCGGAATGGCCGATCACGACCACGGTCGACAACGCGGGATACAGGCTGCGGTCGGCGAAATGCGCCAGCAATGCATCGAGCGCGGTGAACGAGCTGATCGGCCCCGGCTGACGGGCCGCGTCGCCGCCCTTCCATCCTTCCTGCGTCCACGCCAGCGTCTGCGCGGGCAACGAAAACGCGCGCGTATCGGCGCGTGTCAGGAACTGCGGCGCAACGACCATCGTGCCCTTGCCGGCAGCGCCGGCCTTCTCGACGACCTTGAGTCCCGATGCGTAGTACGCGTCGGCATTGCGCAGCGTGCCGTGAATCACGATGAACACGCGTGTGACGTCGGGCACGGCCTGGTCGAGCGGACGATCGGCGTAGACGGGCAGCGCCGCACTGCCCTGCGGCGTGTCGACGGTCAAGCGCTGATCGGCGACGGCCTTGACCGGTGCGTCGAGGCGTGCGCGCTGCGCGGGCGTGGCGGCTTCGGCCGGACGCGCACCGCCCGACACGCCGAGCACGGCGCAGGCTGCCGCGAGCGAAACGGCATATGACAGCGCTCGGGCGGCCGGCAGCACGCGCGAGAACCGGAGGCTTGCGAAGGCAGCGGAAATGAGTGACATGGCGGCGGATCGAGTGGCAGGTATGACTTTAACGGCGATCGTCGCAGAATCCGTCGCGCGCTGCCGGACTGTTTCGGAAAGCGGGCCAGTCGGCCGGTTCTGCGCCGCGTTCGGCCGCCCGCCCATCCCCGGCATCAGCGTGCGTCGATCGCCTGGATACCCGGCCAACAACCGAATGCCAACGTTGCGCAACAGTGCTCTCTTTCAATTACAAATTCGGCACATTTAAAATAAAAATCAGAATAAATTATTTACATCGGATCAAACTTTAAAAATCCATCACATACAATACAACCGCCGATCCGGATAATTAATGAAAATCTTGATCTGCATCCCGTTTCAATTATCGATATTGTTTCAACAATAGATAAGGAGAAGCGATCATGGCTCAAGTTACGCTGTGGGGCAGTGTGCAGGGCAACGGCACGGTCGTGGATGGCTCGGGCGGATTCACGGTGAAACGTGAAAGCACGGGGACGTATCAGCTCTCGTTCAGCACCGCATTCACCAAGACGCCGGCGGCTACCGGGTCGCAATGGGGATACGGCGGCGGGCAGAACACGCTGGACAACGTGATCTTCCCGGCGCTTTCCGGTAGCGGCGCCACGATTCAAACCGGCGACTCATATGGCAAATACAGCGACCGGAATTTCAGTTTCATCATTATCGGCACGATCAGCTGATACTCGATCGAATCTGCATTCACACCGAAAACCGGGATTTCATGAAAATACCATTTCGTAAATCCTGAGCGAAATGCAGCCGCCATGGGTTCGTCAGCTGGACGAACCTGGGATGCCGGGATGAAGCCCGCGAATTCGTCATTTCGCGGACACCGATTCCCGGCGTCCGTCCTCGGACCCGCCAGCCGCCGGTGGGCCGATTGCACTGCGCTGGAAGCGGATCGTCAGGATCATCGACATCCCGACGATCGACAGGCTGGGGGCAAGTCAGCCCGATGCGTCGGACGGATCGCACTGCATCCGTTGCACGATCGTGTCCAGTTCGCCGATATGCGTGGCCACCGCTTGCTTGCCCGCCTGCGCCCATCCGTCGAACGACGTCATCCCGCTCACTGCGCCGACGAACGCCATGCCGGCACGCTCGGCCGCCTGCGCATCCACCGCATGATCGCCGACGTAGATCGCCGAGCGAGCCGGCAGGCCAAGTCGCGCCAGTGCCTGCACGAGCCCTTCCGGATCCGGCTTGTGACGCTGCACGTCTTCCCCGCCGATCAGCACGTTGACGAGCGACTGCAAACCGTTGCGCTCGAGAATCGCCTCGATCCGGTAACGAAACTTCGACGACACGATCGCGACGGCGAGCCCTTGCTCTCGCAACCGGGCAAGCAGCGGCGGCACTTCGGGATAGATACGGGTGCCGGGCACCATGATCTCGTCGGCGCGCGCCACGAAGAGACGCGCGAACGAGTCGGCCCGCGCCGGCTCGGTTTCACCCGTCAGCAAGCGAAACATCTCGTGCAGCGGCAGCCCGATCACGGCACCGATCTGCGCCGGCGTCGCGCCGGCGGCATCCAGCTGATGCAATGCGTATTCCGTGCATTCGATGATCGCGGCGGACGAATCCGCCAGCGTCAGATCGAAATCGAAGATGACGGCCCGAACAGACATGAAAGGACTCCGCGAACAAAAATGGCGCGCGCACGATGCGCGAACCGGCATGACGTTGCGATGCGCACGGGCGTGTCGATCGATCAGCGTTCCTGAGCGGATTGCTCGCGATCGGCCGCGTCGAACCCGTCCGGGTCGCGCTTCGCCCATTGTTTCGCCCACCCCAGCAACGGCTGCAGTGCCGCCTCGAGCCGCCGGCCTTCGGCGGTCATGCAGTAGCCGCCCTCGCCATGCTCGACGAGGCCCGACGCCTTGAGCTCGGTCAGGCGCGTGTTGAGCAGGCGAGCGTTCGTTGCGCAGGCTTCCTGCAGTGCACGGAAAGTGAGCGGCTCGCCGCGCAGCTCCCACAGGATGCGCAGCGTGGTGCGGCGCCCGAGCAGGTCCAGCACGACCATGATGGGTCGCCCTGCCGTCGATCCGCGAACGCGCTGTCCGATTTTGGGTGTGGTCATGCTTTACTTTTTAAAGCAATCGACAGGCAGAGTCAATCGCTTGAACCGAGCCCCGCCTTTGCTTTACTTTTTAAAGCACGACGCCTACGCTTCCACGCATGCATCGTCTCAGGCACGGGGTTCACATGACTCAGCGCATTGCATCCGCATCACCACCGTTCGCACCCGACATCGCCGCATCGATCGAGCGGATCATGCGGGGCCGCCCGCCGTTGCGCCTCTTCACCACGCTGGCGCGCGACGCGCGCCTGTTCACGAAATTCTTCGCCGCCGGCCTGCTGGACAAAGGCCATCTCGACATCCGGCAACGCGAGATCGTCATCGACCGCACCACCGCGCTTTGCCGGTCCGAATACGAATGGGGTGTGCATGTCGCCGTGTTTTCGGCGGCCGCCGGGTTGACCAGCGAACAGATTCACTCGCTGGCCCACGGCTCGGCCGACGACGCATGCTGGAACGATGAGGACCGGTTGCTGATCCGGCTGTGCGACGCGCTGCATCGGCATTGCGACATCGACGACGACCTGTGGCACGCGCTGCGCCCGCATTTCAGCGACGAGGCGCTGCTCGAATTGCTGATGCTCGCGGGCTTCTACCGGACCGTCAGCTACCTGACGAACGGGCTGCGCCTGCCGCCGGAAGCGGGCGCCGCGCGATTTCCGGCATGAGCCGCGAACCGGCAGCGCGACGGCGATTCGCGCGTCACGATTCGCCGCGCCGCGCGCGCGTCTTCTCGAGCCGCCAGTGCATGATCTCGTCCGCGCCGGGCCCCGCCTCGACGCGCAGGTCCTGCTGGGCGATCGGGCTACCCGTCTCGGCATCGACCACCGCCAGCCGCACCGCATGCCCCGAGCGCGCCTCCGTGAAACGGAGCGGCGGCGCCTTCGATTCCGCCTGCCCCCACGCATCGCCGACCTGCACGAGCGCCATCAGCACGATGCCGATGTCGCGGCCGCGCGGCGTCAGATGGTATTCGTACCGGTCGGGGCGCGACTGATACAGCCGGCGCTCGATCAGCCCCCTGCCTTCGAGCGCCTTCAACCGGTCCGACAGCGTCGCATGGGTCACGCCCGTGGACTGGCGCAGATCGTCGTAACGCGCCAGCCCGAGCGCCAGATCGCGCACGATCAGCGTGCTCCATCGATCGCCGAGCGCGTCGAGCACGCTGGCGATCGAGCAGGTCATGCCGTCAAAACTCTTGGATTTCATCGCGAATCACCTTTCCTGACTTCGATGCGCAGCCCATGTCGGTGCGCACGCGACGGTAATCGTATCGCATCCGGCCACGCTTGACGGCGTGTCGCCAGCCACTTACTCTAATAATAAGAGTTAGTGGAGACCTTGTCCGTCCAGCCCTTTGGAGGTTTGAACATGAAGCAGGAAAATCGAGGCGTGATCGTCGTCACCGGCGCGTCATCGGGTATCGGCGCCGTCTATGCGGATCGACTCGCCGCTCGCGGATACGACCTGATCCTGGTTGCACGCCGGCGCGAACGGCTCGCAGCGCTCGCCGACCGGCTCCGGTCCGCATACGGCTGCGATGCGCAGGCCGTCGTCGCCGACCTGTCGAGCGATGACGGCGTCGCGCAGATCGAGGCGCTGATCGACCGCACCGCCGATTTCGCCGGCATCGTCAATGCCGCCGGCCTCGGCGCACTGGGCCTGTCGGCATCGGTCGATCCGGCCGCCGTCGACACGATGATCCGGGTCAACGTGCTCGCGCTGACCCGGCTCTCGCTCGCGGCTGCACGCCGCTGCGGCGCAGCCGGACACGGCATGATCGTGAACATCGGGTCGATCGTCACGCTGATGCCCGTACCCGGCGCGGGCGGATACAGTGGCTCGAAAGCGTACGTGCTCAATTTCACGCGTTCGTTGCACGCCGAGCTCGAGCCGCGCGGCGTCGCGGTCCAGGCCGTCATGCCGGGGCCGGTGCGCACGGAGTTTTTCGGCGACACAGCCGCACCGTTCCCGGACGCGCTGTTCATGTCGCCGGAAACGCTCGTCGACACCGCATTGCACGCGCTGGATCACGAGGAATCCGTGTGCTTTCCGACGCTCCACGATCTCGGCGTATGGCAACAGTTCGACGGCGCGCGCGGCCAGCTCCTTCGCGCCGTCACGCGGGACGGCCAGCCCGCGGCGCGCTACAGCGCCATCTGAGGCCACATCTGCTCTCTTTCACGAACCGGGGAACACACATGCCGCTCTGGAACATCTACCATCCCGAACACACCTATACCGATGCCGACAAGCTGGAGATCGCCGAGCGCATCGTCGGCCTCTACGACGGATTTCTGCCGCACTTTTACGTCAACGTGCTGTTTCAGCCGCTGCCGCCCGCGTCGTTCCTGATCGGCGGCAAGCCGACCGACGACTTCGTGCGAATCCGGGTCGACCACATCGCGCGGCAGATCGAGGATCCTGCCGAGCAGGCGCGGTTCATGCAGCATGTCGGCCAGCGCCTCGCGCCGTTCATCGGCGAGCGAGGCCTGCGCTGGGAAATCCATATCGGCGAAACACCGTTCGGGCTGTGGACGATCGAGGGGCTGCGCCCGCCCCGGCCGGGCACGCCGGCCGATCTCAAGTGGCGCACGGAAAACCGGCCGTCGCCGTACTGAGAAACGGAGCCTCCCGGGGCCCGTAGCCTGACTCGGAAGCCCCCGGAGGCATCCCCGCCGCATCCCCGCGATTCGCGAATGGAGGCGCTGTCATGATCACCGAAATCGTCTTCTTCAAACTGCAGCCCGACGTCGACCTGCCCACGCTGCGGGACCGCTATGAGGCGACTGCCGCGAAGTGGGCCGTGAACCCGGACCTGCTGCACAAATGGTATTTCTACGACGCGGCAACGCACGAAGGCGGCGGCGTGTACGTGTGGCGCACGCGCGAAGCCGCCGCGCGCTGGCACGGCGACGAATACAAGGCGATGGTCGAGCGGGTGTACGGCTTTCCGCCCGTGATACGCGTGCTCGATACGGTCGCGCATGTCGATGCGACGCAGGGGCGGTACGAGTTCGTCGACAGGAATCCGATCGCTGCAACACGGGACAAGATATAGCCGCCGCGGCACAGGCCGACGACAAGCCCGTCGTCGGCTGTGCGCGGCCCCTCGCTACAACGCCGCCTCCTTGAGCAACCAGTCGCGAAAGGCCACGAGTTTCGCCAGGCCCGAACACTCGTCGCGATACACGATGTAATAGGCCAACGGTGAAGCGAACGTTATTTCCGGGAAGAGTCGCACCAGACGCCCGGTTGCCAGATCGTCGCGCGCCATGACACTACGCGCGAGCGCGACGCCGTGCCCGTCGATGGCGGCCTGCAACACCGCCGCGGAATTGTTGATCTGCATCCCGCGCCCGGTAGCGGCACCCGCCACGCCAGCCTTGCGCAGCCACGTATCCCAGGCCGGAAAGCCCGTGCGGCTATTCATCGACAGGTCGTGAATCAGGGTCTCCCCGGCCAGATCGGAAGGCCTTTGCAGACGCGAACGTCCGCGCAGCAGCCCGGGCGAGCACACGGGATAGACATCTTCGTCCATGAGTTTGTCCGCGACGAGCCCCGGCCAACTGCCCGTTCCGTAGCGCACGCCGATATCGATCTGCTGGGTCACGAAATCCACGGGCTTGAGGTTGGTATCCAGTCGCACGTCCGTATCGGGCCATGCATTCTGAAAACTTTCGATCCGCGGCAGCAGCCACTTGGCCGCAAAAGCCGGGCTGACTGCGACGGTGAGCACCCCGCTCGTGGATCCCTCCTTGAGCCGTTCGAGACCGACGGTCAGCCTGTCGAAGCCTGCGCGAATATCCGGCAGCGCGCGCTCGGCCGCTTCGGTCGGCACGAGACGGAGACGCCCGCTGGCGCCGCGATGGAACAGCGGGCTCCCCAGCCATTCCTCCAGCGAACGGACGAGCTGACCGACAGCCGCAGGCGTCACATGAAGCTCGGCCGCGGCCGCCGAAAAGCTCCGATGACGGGCACTGGCCTCGAATGCACGCAACGCATTCAGGTGAACGGGTGACTTCATCACGACAAAGAATTTCTTTCAATTAAGAACACTTTATCTCGTTTGCCGCCGAAAGTGAAACGGCGAAAAATTCACCATATACCGGCCGCAACTCCTACTCGGTGATGGATGGACTCGCAGCACGGTCCATCCGGGGCCGCCTTCATCAATAGCTTTTCTTCTACACGGAATTCATCATGAGCAATCAGTTCAAGGGCAAGAAGTTGCTGGTCATCGGCGGGACCAGCGGAATGGGGCTGCAGACGGCCCGCCTGGTCCTCGCTGAAGGCGGTAGCGCGGTCATCGTGGGGCACCGGGCCGACAAGGCCGAGGCGGCGCACCGGGAGCTGGCCGCGCTGGGCTCGGTCGTGGCGCTGACGGCGGATCTGTCCAGCGACGACGGCCTCGCAGCGCTGCTCCAGACCCTCGACGCGCAACATCCGGACATCGACCTGCTGGTCAACGCTGCGGGCGTGTTCTTCCCCAAGCCGTTCCTCGAGCATCGCGACGCTGACTACGACCAGTACATGAAGCTGAACAAGGCGTTCTTTTTCATCACGCAGAAAATCGCCGCCAATCTGGTCGCCGGCGACCGCCCGGGCGCGATCGTTAATATCGGGTCGATGTGGGCGAAGCAGGCGATCGCCGCGACGCCGTCGTCGGCTTACTCGATGGCGAAGGCGGGCCTGCACTCGTTGACGCAGCATCTCGCCATGGAACTGGCCCCGAAGCACATTCGCGTCAATGCGGTTTCGCCGGCCGTCGTCCAGACGCCGATCTACGAAGGCTTCATCCCGAAGGCCGACGTACACGAGGCGTTGCAGGGCTTCAACAGCTTCCACCCGATCGGCCGGGTCGGTACGCCGCAAGACGTGGCGGAAGTCGTCGCGTTCCTGCTGTCGGACAAGGCGAGCTGGGTCACCGGCGCGATCTGGGACGTGGACGGCGGCGTCATGGCCGGCCGCAACTGATGGATAGCGGGCAGACGCACGACCCGCTCGCCTGCCCGGTTCAGACCGGACCCTCGATCCATGACGGATCGATGGCTGGAAACCCGCTGCACCTTCCCGCTCAATGAGGAGAAACGACATGGTCTATTTGCAGATCACGCTCAGGATTGCCGACGCCAACCGGGCCGCCGCAGCCGAGATCTACCGGCGGTACAAGACGCCTTTCCTCGACACCATCGCCGGCGCGCAATCGAAGGAACTGCTCGTGCGCAATGAAGACGTGCAAGTGCTGCACGGCTTCGACAGCACGGAGCACGCGAACGCGTACCTGCAAAGCGACCTGTTCACCGCCGATGTGGTGGCAGGCCTCGCACCGCTGCTGGATGCCGCGCCCGACGTGCGCATCTACCAGGTCGCCTAGTCACACGGCCGGGCGTTATCCTGTGCCCTGCCCTTATTTATCTGGATACCTAAACATGATGAACGACTGGAATGCCTACCGTGCTGCCCTGCTGGAGCGCGTCGGCGACTTTGCGAAACAAAGCCCCGACGTAGTGCGCGGCCTGACCGCGATCGACGGTGCCGCCGCGAAGACGGGCCATCTGGATCTCAAGATCCACGAACTGATCGCCCTCGCCGTGGCCGTGACCACCCGCTGCGACGGCTGTATTTCCGTGCACACCAAAAAGGCCGTCGAGCACGGCGCTACGCTGGAGGAAATCTCCGAAGCGCTGGGCGTCGCGATCGCGCTGAACGCGGGGGCTGCGCTGACCTACTCGGCGCGCGTCATCGAAGCCCACTCGCAACTGTCCGGTCAGTAATTCATATCGGGATCGGCCCGCTGCCGACTCCAGGCCAGTCGGCCGCGCGCCCATCAAGCCCAGGAACTCCACCCATGCTCGTCAACGCAGATTTCTCGCGCCGCGTCATCGTCGCGCCTCACCAGTATCGATGGGCGGCCTCCCCACAGGCCGGCGTCGAGCGCGTAATGCTGGATCGGCTGGGTGGAGAGCAAGCCCGCGCCACCAGTATCGTCCGGTATGCGCCCGCCTCCTGCTTCCCGCCCCACCTGCATCCCGAGGGCGAAGAGATTCTCGTGCTGTCCGGCACCTTCTCGGAAGACGGCGCCCACTATCCGGCAGGCTGGTACCTGCGCAATCCGCCCGGCTCCAGCCACAGCCCTTCCAGCCGCGAGGGCGCCATCATCTTCGTCAAGCTCCGGCAGATGCGCGCCGGCGAGCGTCGGCGGGTACGCGTCGACACCAACGACCCGGCGGCCTGGCAACGGCGCGACGGTCGCGAAATCTGCCCGTTGTTCGTGAACGATGTCGAACAGGTTTCCCTGCAACGGCTGGCGCCGCGTGAAGCACTGTTCCCCGCGCCGTCAGACAGCGCCGAATTGCTCGTACTGGCCGGAGAAATCGAGGTCGAGGCCCGATCCCACCGGTACGGCAGCTGGATGCGTTTGCCGAAGGGCAAGTATCCGGAGATCGTGTCCGGAGCCGGCGGAGCCACCGTCTATCTCAAGACCAGTCGCCCGGCCAGCATGACGGTGAAGGCATAGCCATGCAGACGGCACGCATCGCCATTGTCGGCGCGGGCCTGAGCGGCCTGTATGCGGCGTTCCTGCTGGAGCAGCAAGGCGTCAGCGACTACGTGCTGCTCGAGGCACGCGATGTTCCTGGTGGTCGCATCGCATCCGTTCCTCTGCGCGCGGCCTACGGCACAACGGCTGCGGCGAACTACATCGATCGCTTCGATCTGGGCCCGACGTGGTTCTGGCCGCACCTTCAGCCCCAACTGGACCGGCTGATCCACGATCTGGGCCTGCAACGCTTCGAGCAATACGAAGCAGGCGACATGCTGATCGAGCGCTCGCCGGATGCGCCGCCCGTGCGCATGCGGGGGTACGCCAGCACGCCGGCGTCGATGCGCGTGGCAGGCGGAATGAGTGCACTGATCGATGCACTGCGCGACCGCGTGCACGCGTCCCGCATCGTCTCTGGTCAGATCGTGCGGCGCATCCGCGTTGTCGACGCGCACGTGGAACTGGAAAGCGAAAACGCCGCCGATTGCGTCACGACCTGGCGCGTCGAACGCGTGCTGCTGGCCATACCACCACGATTGGCGGAGGAGTGCATCGCGTTCTTCCCACCACTGCCGACGGCACTGGCCCGGCAATGGTGCGACACGAGCACGTGGATGGCGCCGCATGCCAAGTACGTCGCCATCTACGACACACCGTTCTGGCGCGAACAGGGACTGTCCGGCGAGGCCCGAAGCGCACGGGGGCCACTGGACGAGATCCACGACGCGTCCATGCAGGGCGGCAGCGCCGCACTGTTCGGCTTCTTCGGCATCCCCGCACGCGTTCGTAAAAGCATCCGTGACGACGTGTTGCGCGCACATTGCCGCGCACAACTGATACGTCTGTTCGGCGCGAAGGCTGCGACGCCCGAAGCCGAGTTCATCAAGGACTGGGCACAGGACGCCTTCACGGCCACCGCCGCCGATCTCGACGACAACGGCCACCACGCGCAAGCCCCCGCCGCCACCGCATTGTCCGGCCCCTGGCATCGACGCCTGACCGGCATCGCGAGCGAATGGTCACGACAGTTTCCGGGCTATGTCGCCGGCGCGATTGAAGCTGCGCATGCGGGTGTGCAGGCATTGCCTGAATCTTACGAATGACGACGCATCGCTTCGGCACATCAAATTCCCTTCACAACTCTGGAGAAACCATCATGAAAGACCACTACCGGGCCATGCAGGTGACCCACCCCGGTGTCCTCGAACTGGTGGAGCGCAAGACGCCCACGCCGTCAGCCGGCGAAGTGCTGATTGCGGTCGAGGCTTGCGGGATATGTGGCGCGGACGCCACCGACATCGAACGCGCCGATCCGGCCTTGCAACCCCCACGCGTTCCGGGTCACGAGATCGTGGGACGGATCGCCGCGCTCGGTGACGGCGTGCCGTCGCGCTGGAAGATCGGGCAGCGCGTCGGGGTGGGCCGTCTTGGCGGTTACTGCAACGAATGCGTTCAATGCAGCCAGGGACACTTTCAGCTTTGCCGCAACCAGCCGGTCGTCGGCGCAACCTGTGACGGCGGCTACGCCGAGATGATGCTCGCACGCTGCACGGCGCTCGTCGCGATCCCTGACGAGCTCGGCGCGGCAGAAGCCGCCCCGCTGCTTTGCGCAGGGATCGCGACCTTCAACGCGCTCAAGAAGTGTGGCGCCGAGGCGGGCGATGTCGTAGCCATTCTCGGCGTCGGTGGCCTGGGGCACATGGCGTTGCAGTATGCACGCCACATGGGATTCAAGGTCATCGCCATCGGCCGCCGCCGCGAGGTCACCGCGGATGCGCTGGCGTTGGGCGCACACGTCTACATCGATACCAGCCAGGAACATGCCGCCACCCGACTTCAACGCATGGGTGGAGCGCGCGCCATCCTGACCACCATCGGCAATGCCGACGCGGTATCCGGATTGCTCGACGGCCTGGCCCCTGCGGGCCGGCTCGTCGTGCTCGGTGTGACCAGGGACCCGCTGTCCATCGCGTCCGGGCATTTGGTCGTCGGCGAGCGGACGGTACAAGGATCGATTACCGGCTCGCCGTACGAGAGCGAGAAGGCGCTTGATTTCAGTGTGCTCACCGGGATCCGCCCGATGATGGAAGTCATGCCGCTGGAGCAGGCCAACGAGGCCTATCGGAAAATGAAATCGGGCGACGTCAGGTTCCGCATGGTGCTCACGATGAACCATGGGCCTTCGGATGAAACAAGCGATGGCCCGCAGCGGGAACAGGCATGGCAAACCCGAGACAGGTGACGATTCCGGCGTCGCATTTCGGAATGGTGCTGGGCCTGGCCGGCCTCGGGCAGGCCTGGCGTGCCGCCGCGCGGCTATGGACGTTGCCACCGCTGGTGGGCGAAACGATTCTGGCGGTGGCGGGATTGACCTGGGCCGTCCTGATCGCCGGCTACGCGTGGCAAGCCGTGCGTCGCTTCGAGCAGGTGCAGGCCGAATGCCTGCATCCCGTTCAGGGCGCCACACCGGCGTTGGTTTCGGCTGCCACTTCGCTCGTTGCGATGGCGATCCAGCCGTATTCGATCACCAGCTCGTTCGCCATCGCGCTGGTGGGCGCCAATCTCGTCTCGGCCTTCCTACAGAACGGTTTCCATTCGTTCAAGGCTGGCGGACAAAAGCACTACGAGATGCTCTACGACGGCGACGTCATGAAACCCTGACACCCGTCGGGGCTAGGTGCCCGTGCCGCGTGACGGCCGGGCGCCGCATCTCGCGACGGTACCGCAACGAAATTTCCACTGGAGGTGAAGATGTCGGAAACAAGAGTCGTCCCCTGGCAGGACGGAGAACCGGCCCCCGAAGCATTGCTTGCCGCGATGCGCTCGCGTCGTCCCGGCGGCGAACTGATCGGCATCGACCGCGTACTGCTCAGGAGCGAGCCGCTGGCGACAGGATGGAACGAACTGCTGCGCCGGGTGCGCGCCGATTTCAGCCTGCCGCTCGTGCACCGTGAACTGATCATGCTGCGTGTGGCCGTGCTCAACGGTGCAGATTTCGAATGGAACGTTCACTACCCAGCCTATCTGGCAGCAGGCGGCACGCGCGCACAGAGCGAAGCGTTGAAGGAGGCCGAAATAAACAGCCAACTGTTCGATAACGCGGAATGTGCGCTGATTCGTCTGACCGATCAGTCGACTCGGCAGGTGCACGTCGATGCCGATGTGATCGCCGAACTGAAGTCGCATTTCGGCGAGAGGCAGACGGTAGAGGCTGTGGCCACGGCGGCCGCCTACAACATGGTTTCGCGCTTTCTCGTGGCACTGGGAATCTGACGCGTGCCGCGAACCTGCATCCATGAACCGGGCTCACGGCTCCATGAGGAGATACCATTGTTCCTCAAAATTTCGCGCTGCTACTCTATTCGCCATACGTGGTCACGCCGCCGGCGTGCCGTCTCTATCGTGAATGGAAGGGAACGTGAAGTCTCATTCTGAATTGGCTGCCGGTGGGGGCGCCGCAGATACGCCCGCCTCGATCTTCGACGAAGTCATCGACCGCAGATCATCGAACTCGCTGAAATGGGCGTTCGGCGCCACGCTGCTGTCACCTGACGAGCATGCTGCCGATCCGTTGCCGATGTGGGTCGCCGACATGGATTTCCGCGCGCCGCGCGCTGTCATTGATGCGCTGCACGACGCGGTCGAATACGGCGTCTTCGGTTATTCGTGCGGCGCGACCGCAAGCTATGTCAAGGCCGTCGTCGACTGGCAGGCGAGTCGCTTCGGCTGGGAAGTCGATCGCTCCTGGGTGATGCAGGCGAGCGGCATCATTACCGCGTTGAAGACGGCGATCCAGGCCTTCTCGTCACCCGGCGATACGGTCCTCATTCAGCCGCCCGTGTATGCCCATTTCCACGATGATGTCCTGCTGAACGGGCGGCACCTCGTCTTCGCCCCGCTCGAGCGGGCCGGCACCGCCTATCGTTTCGACGAGCGCGCATTCGAAGCGGCGATACGTGACAACACACGGCTCTTCATCCTCAGCAACCCGCACAATCCGACCGGCAATGTGTGGGCCGAGGGCGAGCTGAGGACGATGGGCGAAATTTGCGCACGTCATGGCGTGATCGTCATCTCCGACGAGATCCACCAGGACCTGATCCTTAACCCGACCAAGAAACACATCCCGTTCGCGTCGCTCGGCGAACCGTTTGCGCGCAACAGCATCACCTGCACCGCGCCGAGCAAGACCTTCAACCTGCCAGGACTGCAGAGCGCGAACCTGTTCGTGCCGGACCCGCGCATGCGTGACCAGCTGCGGCGGCAGTTCGACCGTAACATGTACCAGTCGGTCAATACGCTCGGCATGGTGGCTGCCGAAGCCGCCTATACGCATGGCGAGTCGTGGCTCGACGCGCTGCTGATTTACCTCCGCGGCAATCACGCTCATTTCCGCGACGCGATCCACGGCATCACTTCGCGCATCGAGGTATTGCCGGCCGATTCGCTCTATCTCGCCTGGATGGATTGCCGCGGGCTCGGCATGGACCCCGACGTACTCAATCGCTTCATGCTGACCCAGGCGCGACTCTGGCTCGACAAGGGGCAGAAATTCGGCATCGAAGGGCACGGCTACCTGCGCGCGAACCTCGGGTGCCCGCGCATCCTGATCGACGAGGCCGTCGAGCGCCTGAGCCAGGCACTGGCCGCACTCTGACTTCAGCCACGCAAGCCGGCGCGAGGCTGAACTAGCGCCCGCTTCGCCCACGGTCACCAGACGCACCACAAGGATGTCGATCGTCCGGAACGATCACGTCAATTAATAAGGAATACATATAAAAATCCGGATTTCCCATGCAACTGCAAAGACAGATGAAGACACTCTCGGAGGCGACATGACACAGACCCCTCAAACCACGACTTACGAACAGGAAGACCTGAAGCGCGACCTGTCGAACCGGCACGTCCAGATGATCGCGATCGGCGGCGCGATCGGCACCGGGCTTTTCTACGGCTCGTCCTGGGCCATCCGTACGGCAGGCCCGGCCATCCTGCTCGTCTATGTGCTCGCCGCCATCGCGATCTACTTCGTGATGCGCGCACTGGGCGAGATGGCGGTCGAGGAGCCGGTATCCGGTTCCTACATCTCATACTCGAACCGCTACATTCACCGCTTCGTCGGCTTCCTGAACGGCTGGAATGCGTTCATCTTCCTGCTGGCCACCAGCGCGGCCGACCTGAACGCGCTCGGCAACTACGTGCACTTCTGGTTCCCCGGCATCCCGATCTGGGTGACGGCCGGCACAGCCGTCTCGATCATGTTCTGCGTCAACGTCATCGGCGTGAAGTTCTATGGCGAGGCCGAGTTTTGGTTTGCGCTCGTCAAGGTGGCAGCGATCGTCGCACTGATCATCTTCGGCGCCGGCATGATCGTGTTCGGCATCGGCAACCACGGCGTACCGATCGGCTATCACAACCTCGTTGCCAACGGCGGATTCTTCGCCAAAGGCGTAGGCGGCACCTTTCTCGCGATCGTGATGGTGGCCTTCTCGTTCGGCGGCGTCGAGAACCTCGGCCTGGCAGCCGGCGAAGCAAAGGATGTGCGAACGACCATGCCGAAGGCGATCAACGCGACGTTCTGGCGCCTGCTGATTTTCTATGTCGGTGCGATCGCGGTCCTGCTGATGGTATTTCCGTGGACCTCGCTGACCACCAAGGGCAGCCCCTTCGTCGAGGTGTTCACGAAGATCGGCATTCCCGCCGCGGCCGGCATCATGAACCTCGTCGTGATCATGGCGGTGCTGTCGGCTGTGAATGCAAGCGTGTTCACGAACAGCCGCACGTTCTACAACCTTTCGCTGCAGAAGAACGCGCCGGCCTTCCTCGGCGTCGTCAACAACCGGAAGGTGCCGTATCGCGCGATCCTGATGGTGTTCGCAACGATGTTCGCGGGCGTCCTGCTCAACTACGTGATGCCCGAGCAGGCCTTCGAGCTGTTCTCGTCGGTCACCGTGTTCGCGCTCGTCTGTGCGTGGGGTTCGATCGTCATCAGCCACCTGCGCTTTCGCAAGATCCGGATCGCGAACGGCGAAGCGGACAAGCTCACCTACAAGATGCCGTTTTATCCGTACAGCAACTACATTGCGCTCTGCTTCGTCGCCGCGGTGATGGCCTGTATCGCGATCCTGCCGGACATGCGGATGTCGCTGGTGGTGTCGGCGGTCTGGGTCGCGTTCGTGTATGGCGTGTATCGCTTCTATATCCGAAATGAAGCCACGCGCACCGATGCCGCGTGCGAATCGTGCGATCCGAAGGATCTTCCGGCGTAAGCGTCCGCATCATCGATCGGATCCCGCGGGATCCGATCTGCCCCGATTCCCCTCGTCTTCAGCACGGCCGCGCCGGCGCGCGTTCGCCGAACTCGGTGCCGCGACCGCGCATGTAGGCCTGCGGGCTGCTGCCCATCTCCAGCCGGAACGCGTAGACGAAAGCCGACGTCGAGCCGTAGCCCAGTTCCATCGCGACGCGTGTCACGCCGTGCCCGCCCGCAAGCAGTTCAATCCCCCTGAACAGGCGCATGTGACGGCGCCAGGAGCGCAAGCTCATACCGGTTTCGGCGACGAACCGGCGGGCCAGCGTGCGCGTCGACATGCCGAACATCGCTCCCCACTCCTCCGGGCCGCGCAGGTCCGCCGGATCCGCGTAGAGCGCTTCGCACAGCGACATCAGCGCCGCGTCGCGCGGCCAGGGCAATGCCGACGGGAGCGCCGGCGCACGTCGCAGCTGGTCGAGAATCAGGTGGGTGATGCGCCCCGCATAGCCGTCTTCGTCGGGTTGCCCTTCGATTTCGCTCGCCTCGACGATCAGCGCCTTCAGCAACGGCGAGACGGTGAACACGCTCGGACTCGTGCCCGGCAGCGCCGGCCCCGCGTCGTCCGAGATCCACAGGCTTCGGAATTCCGCGCCCAGCAGCGAGCCGACGCGATGCCGCGCGCCGGTGGCGAGCCACACGGCCTGATCCGGCGAAATGACGTAGGAACCGCCTTCCGCGATCACCGTCAGCGCGCCCGAGATCGCGTACACCACCTGATGCCAGCCATGATGATGTTCGGGAAAACAGTGGCGGGCGGGAATGAACTGCGCGCGCACCGTGAGGGGTGCCGGTGGCGCCGCGCTCGCCGGCGCCTCGATCGTCTCCCAGACCATGATGATTCTCCAGTTGGCAGATATTCTATATATCTTGTCTATTAATCGAAATACCGACACGAAGAAACTTGGTCTAATCATCGTCATGCCTGACTCGCGACAACGCGCGCGCAATTGACCGCCGCCGCCCCGAACGCCAACGATTCTTACCGGAGTTTCCCGCCTCATGGCCTGTTTCGACCGCTACAGCCTGCCCCTTTCCACGACGTCCGAACTCGCGGCCGAGCGCTATCGCGCCGGCGTCGACCTGCTCCTGTCCCTGTGGCCAGGCGCAGCCGAAACGCTCGACGAGGCGATCGCGGCCGATCCGGAATTCGCGCTGGCACAGGCGGCCCGGGCACGCCTGCATGCGATCCGCGCCGAAATCGGTGAAGCACGCGCGATGATCACGAACGCGGTCGCGCTCGCTGCCCGCAACGGTACGCCGCGCGAGCGCAGCCACGTCAACGTACTGTCGCTCGCGATCCACGGGCAGTCCGCACCGGCACTGACGGCCGCGCTCGAGCATGCCGACAGCTGGCCGCGCGACGTGGTCGTGTTGTCGCTGCCGCTCGGCGCGTTCGGCCTGTTCGCGTTTTCGGGCATGGCGGATCACGATCAGGCGCGCGTCGATCTTTGCGAGCGCCATGCACGGCATTTCGCGGACGACGACTGGTGGTTCCTGACGTATCGCGGCTGGGCGCATGGCGAGAACGGCGACGTCCGGCTCGGCCGTACGCTGACGCAGCGTGCGCTCGAATTGCGCCGGCACAACGTCAATGCCGCGCACGCGGTGGCACACGTGCTGTACGAGGCCGGCGCGAACGACGAGGCCGACGCGATGATCGCCGGCTGGCTGCCTGAATACGACCGCAGCGGCATCCTTCACAGCCACATTGCGTGGCATGCGGCGCTGATCGCGCTCGAACGCGGCGATACCGAACGCGCGCTCGCGATCTACGACGCGCAGGTTGCGCCGGCGGCGTCGCTGGGCGTGCCGATCAACGTGGTCAGCGATACCGCTTCGTTCCTCTGGCGCATGCAGGCTTACGGTCACACCGTTCCCGAGGGCAAGTGGGACGATGCGGCCCGGTATGCATCGGACTACTTCCGGCAGGCGGGCTTCCCGTTCGCCGATGTCCATATGGCGTTGATCGCGGCGGCCACCGGCGCAAAGGCGACGCTCGACGAGCGTGCGGGCGCGCTCGACGCGCTCGTCGAAGCCGGCACGCTGCGGGCCGGTGCCGTGGTGCCGGCGATCTGCCGTGCAGCGCTTGCATTCGCCGACGAGCAATACGCACGATGCGCGGCCCTCCTCGAGCCCGTGGCGCACGAAGCGGTACGCATCGGCGGCAGCGGCGCACAACGCGAAATCGTGCAGGACACGCTGCTGGTCGCGTGGATGCGCAGCGGCGACGCCGGCAAGGCACGCGCACTGCTCGAGCAGCGCCTGCATCGTCGGCCGTCGCCGCGCGATACACGCTGGCTGGGTCAGATCGTCACGGCCTGATTCGATTTTTTCCGGTCGACGTAACCCGACAGCGGCGCGACCCGCGCCCTCCATTCAGCCCCGTCCGTCGACCGCCGGTGCCCCTGCCGGCTCGCACGGGCAATTCCGTCCGATTCGGCGCGAGGACGGCGTGCGAGAAAGCAGACCGTCGCGCAACCGCCAAGGAAGTCATATGTGTTCAAGCATCGTGGAACCGCGCACCGGGTTGCGGCGCTGGCTGATCGACGGAATCGGGCCGGTCGCCGCGATCGCGATCGCGCAGCTGTTCGGCACGGCGCTGTGGTTCAGCGCGAACAGCACGGCCCCGGACCTGATGCGGCTCTGGCACGCGAGCGCTGCCGACATCGGCTGGCTGACCAGCGCGGTACAGCTGGGATTCATCTTCGGCACGCTTGCGATCTCGTTGAGCGGTGCCGCGGACCGATTTCGCGCGAGCCGGATTTTCGTGTGCAGCGCCGTGCTCGGGGCCGCCTTCAATCTCGGTTTTGCGTGGCTGTCGAGCGGTCTTGCCACGGGCGCGGCGTTCCGGCTCGGCGTCGGCATCTGCCTCGCGGGCATCTATCCGATGGGCATGAAGCTGATCGTCGGCTGGGCGCCGGATCGCACGGGTTCCGCGCTGGCCCAGCTGGTCGCCATGCTGACGCTCGGCACGGCACTGCCGCACGCGATGCGGGTCGTGGGCACCGGTCTGCCGTGGCAGTGGATCATCACCGCGTCGTCGGTGCTCGCGCTGATCGGCGCCGGCGTGATCGGCGTCCTCGGTGACGGCACCCATCCGCGGACGAACGCCGCCGTCGGGCAGCAAGGCGGCCCGGCCGCCGTGCTCGGGGCGTTCCGGATCCGCGCGTTTCGTGCCGCGACACTCGGCTACTTCGGCCATATGTGGGAGCTCTATACGTTCTGGACGGCCGTGCCGCTGTTGATCACCCATACCGCGCTGGCATCGCAGTTTCCCCGTTTCGGCGTGTCGGGCCTGGCCTTCGGCGTCATCGCCACGGGCGCAATCGGCTCGCTCGTCGGCGGAATGCTGTCGCGCACGCTGGGTAGCGCAAAGGTCGCGCTCGGTGCATTAGCCACCTCGGGGCTCTGTGCACTGACTTTCGCACTCGCATGGCGCGTGCTGCCGCCGGTGGCCATGGCGGCGCTGCTCGTCGTCTGGGGTGCGTCGGTCGTCGCAGATTCGCCGCAATTCTCGGCGCTGGCGGCACGCGCCTGCCCGCCCGCTTGGGTCGGAGGCGCGCTGGCAATCCAGAACTCGATCGGCTTCGCCATGACGGTCGTCTCGATCGCAGCCACCACCGCGCTGCTCGAGAAGATCGGGCTCGATGCGATCTGGCTGCTGGTGCCCGGGCCAGTGCTGGGGCTGGCGGCATTCCTGTGGACCTCGGGCCGAGGTACGCCGACAGCATGACCCGGACGGGCAAACGGCATCGTGATGCCGCGGGCCGGCCGATGCGCTACGCACGCACCGGTGCCAGCGATCGCCTGTTGCAAGCAATGTAGGGAGTTCAACGATGCTCGATCTCCAGTATCTCTCGATCCTGAAGGAAGTCCAGCGACTCGGCAGCCTGACCGCGGCCGCCGAGCGCCTCAACGTCACGCAGTCGGCACTGTCACATATGGTCCGCAAGTTCGAGGAGCGGCATGGTGTCAAGTTCTGGACCAAGAACGGACGCGGCCTGCGCTTTACTCATGCGGGCGAATATCTGATTGCGCTGGCCGAGCGTGTGCTGCCGCAGATCGAACATGCCGAGCGCACGCTCATCGAATTTGCAGAAGGACGGCGCGGCGCGCTGCGTGTCGGGATGGAGTGCCACCCGTGCCAGAAATGGCTGACGCGGCTGACTTCACGCTATCTCGCAAGCTGGCCCGATGTCGATTTCGACGTACGGACCGCGTTTGGTTTTGACGGCGTGGCGGCACTGCTCGGCTATGAAATCGATCTACTCGTCACACCCGACCCGATCGACCTGCCCGACGTCGTGTTCGAACCAGTCATCGACTACGAGCTGATGCTGGTGGTACATGAGCAGCACCCGCTTGCAGCGCGCGAATTCGCGCTGCCGCACGACCTGCTCGCCGAGGAACTGATCACGGTACCAGTCAGCAAGGAGCGGCTCGACGTCTATACGCGCTTCCTGGTACCGGCCCATTGCCGGCCCAAATTTCATCGCACTGCAGAGCAGACCGAGCTGATGCTGCAGCTCGTCGCAGCACACCGTGGCGTGGCCGTACTGCCCGACTGGCTGGTGATCGAGGAAGGTGCGGCGATGCCGATTCGCATGGTGCGCCTCGGTCAAGGCGGCATTCACAAAAGCATCCACCTCGGCGTGCGTCAAGGGGAACAAGACACGGCCTATATCGCCGGCTTTCTGGCACTGGCTCGGCAGCAGGACGTCAAGGCCGGCGGTAACGCAGACTGACCGCTCGCGACACGTCAGTACCGCAATATGCCGCCGGTCGGGTACTGCCCTGGCTCGGGACCCAACCGTGCGCACGAGGCAATTTCACGCGCAACTCCCGACGAACGCGCCCTGATACGACCCCAATCGCATCGCGCCTATCAACCCCATTGCCAGCATTGCTTTCAAACATATCGTCAAGTTCCGATATAAGATTCGCCCATCGACGATACCTGTTTGCCTGACTGAAACGCCTACCCCATCCATGCCGACCGAACTCGACATCGACGCGATCCTGAAAGCGCTCTCGAACCCCGTGCGCCGGGAAATCCTCAACTGGCTGAAAACGCCGGGCGAGCATTTCCCGAACCAGACGCTGCCGTATGAACACGGCGTCTGCGCGGGCCAGATCGACGCGCGCTGCGGGCTGTCGCAATCGACCGTCTCCGCGCACCTCGCGACACTGCAGCGCGCGGGTCTCGTGACGTCGACGCGGATTGGCCAGTGGGCGTTCTTCCAGCGCAACGAGGCCGTCATCGACGCATTTCACGACGCACTGCGCCGCGAACTCTAGTCAACACGGCCGAACCGGCCATGCGGAGCGCTGTCGCCCATGACGCGACGGTTTCCCGCCTTTCGTGAAGAGGTTATTTGCCATGCCCACACTGTTCGATCCCGTCACCCTCGGCGACCTGACCCTGCCGAACCGCATCGTGATGGCGCCGCTCACCCGCTCCCGCGCGGGTGCGGCGCGCGTGCCGAACGCACTGATGGCCCGCTACTACGCCGAGCGCGCCACGGCCGGCCTGATCATTACCGAGGCAACGTCGGTCACGCCGCAGGGCGTCGGCTACGCGGATACCCCCGGCATCTGGTCCGACGAGCAGGTCGAAGGCTGGAAGCAGGTGACGCAGGCCGTGCATGCGGCCGGTGGGCGCATCGTGCTGCAACTCTGGCACGTCGGCCGGATCTCCGACCCGGTGTTCCTGAACGGCGACCTGCCGGTCGCGCCGAGCGCGATCGCCGCCGGCGGCCACGTGAGCCTCGTGCGTCCGCAGCGCTCGTACGTGACGCCGCGCGCACTCGAACTCGACGAAATCCCGGCCATCGTCGCCGCGTACCGCAAGGGTGCGGAGAACGCGAAGGCCGCCGGCTTCGACGGCGTCGAGATCCACGGCGCGAACGGCTACCTGCTCGACCAGTTCCTGCAGGACAGCACCAATCGCCGCACCGATGCGTACGGCGGCCCGGTCGAGAACCGCGCGCGCCTGCTGCTCGAAGTGGTCGACACGGCGATCGACGTGTGGGGCGCCGGCCGCGTCGGCGTGCACCTTGCACCGCGCGGCGACGCGCACACGATGGGCGATTCCGATCCGGCGGCAACGTTCGGCTATGTCGCGCGCGAACTCGGCCGCCGCAAGATCGCGTTCATCTTCACGCGTGAGTCGTATTCGGGCGACCACTTGAGCCCGCGCCTGAAGGAAGCGTTCGGCGGCCCGCTGATCGCGAACGAGCAGTTCACGCTCGACTCCGCGCAGGCCACGCTCGCGAACGGCAGCGCCGACGCGATCGCATGGGGCAAGCTGTTCATCGCGAACCCCGACCTGCCGCGCCGCCTCGAACTCGGCGCACCGCTCAACAAGCCGGTGCCGGAGACGTTCTACGCGGAAGGCGAAACGGGTTATACCGATTACCCGGCGCTGAGCGACGCGGCCTGATCGCGCAGCAGGTCATGCGCAACGAACGGACAGGTCCCACCCGTCCGTTCGTCGCGCACACCACCACCGGGCGGGCACGCAATGCGTCCGCCCCTGCCGCTCACCGCCGGCCTTCCACGCCGGGCTCTTCCGCGAACAACGCCAGACCGACCAGACTAGCCGCGCTGCACCCCAGCACATACCAGGCAGGCGCGTAGAAACTGCCGGTCGCACGCCACATCGCGCCGACGATCAGTTGCGCGAACCCGCCGAAAATCGTCACGCCGAGCGCATAGATCATCCCGAGCGACATCGCCCGCACCTCGGGCCGAAACGCATCGAGGATCATCACGAAGCCGGCGGGACTCGACAGCGTCATCAAACCGATCAGCACGATCACGACCGCAACCGCGGTGCCCACGGACGGCCACACGCTTATCGCATAAAACGCCGGCAACACGAGCACGGCCGACGCGACACACGTCACGCCCACCAGCCGCTTGCGACGACGCACGCGATCCGCGAGCCGTCCCGCGAACGGCGAACCGGTCAGCAGCACGGCGCCCGCCGCGCAACTCGACAGCAGCGACACCGATGCCGGCATGCCGACGGTCAGCGTCAGGAACGACGGCAGGAAGAACACGATGGTATAGGTGGTCGACGTGCCGCCGATCACGAGGAGCGTGCCGGCCACGACCTGCCGCCAAGGAATGCGCGCCCGCTCGCGCGGCGCGTCGGCCGCCGCGTGCGGCAGCGTATCGTCGAGATGACGCCGCAGGTAAAAGCCGACCGGTCCGATCAGCAGACCGAGCACGAACGGTACGCGCCACCCCCACGCGTGCAGCTCGTCGGGCGGCAGTGCGCGCGACAGCGTCAGCGCGACGAACGCGCCGACCAGCGTCGCGCCGCCCTGGCTCGCCATCTGCCAGCTCACCCGCTCGCCGCGCCGGCCGGCGTCGCCCGACTCCATCAGCAGTGTCGTCGCGGCCCCCACTTCGCCGCCGGCCGAAAAACCCTGCAGCAGACGACCGATGACGATCAGCAGCGGCGCGGCGATGCCGATCTGCGCATAGGTCGGCGCAAAGCCGATGATCCCGGTGCCGAGTGCCATCAATGCGACAGTCAGCACGAGTGCGGGCTTGCGCCCGGCACGGTCCGCATAGGCGCCGATCGCGATGCTGCCGAGCGGCCGCGCGACGAACCCGACACCGAACGTCGCGAGCGACAGCATCAGCGCGCCTACATCGCTCGACGCGGGAAAGAACAGCTTGCCGATCAGTGCGGCGAAGAAACTGTAGACGGTGAAGTCGAAGAATTCGAGTCCGTTGCCGAGTGCGGCCGCAACGACCGTGCGGCGCGTCACGCGCGGCCCGGCTTCGACCGGCGCAACGGCCGTACGATTCAGGGTATGCATCGGAAATTCCCGTTCAGAAGTTGTGGTACATGCCGAGCGACAGCGTCACGGGTGTCGTCCCGGTGCGCGGTGTGGTTCCGCCCGGTTCGGTCGGCAGCGGATTGCCGTTCAGCAACACGGTCGAGATGCCGTAGTTGCGGATGAACCCCGCACGCGCATAGAGGCCCGTGCGTTTCGATAGCAGGTAGTCGTAGCCGAGCATCGCGCCGAGTGCCGAGTCCCTGGCAGGCTGGCCGGCCGCATCGCGCACGCCCGACGTATCGCGATAGACGACCGACGCGCGAATCGCATTGACGCCGAACGGCACTATCGCGCCGACCGTGTAGACGCGCGCGATGCCGTCGCCGGCCAGCTTCGGCGCGTACTGGTTGAACGATGCGGACAGCACGATCCGCCCCGTGTCATAGACAGCGCCGAGCCCGTACAAGTCGTTGCGCACGGTGCTCGCCCCGTTGACGGCCCACACCTGGTTGTAACTCGCGGCCAGATAGGTCGTGCCGTTGTACCACTGCAGCAGCGCGCCTTGCGCGGACGCCGCGGGCGCGCGCCCGGCAACGTTGCTCGGCGCGTACATCAGCATCAGCGACGTGGTGCCCGCGACGATCGGCGTACGGTACGTGACGGCGTTGTCGACGCGCGCAGGCAATTGTGTCGCCCCCGGCCCGAGGTCCGAGTTGTAGCCGACGCCGCGGCTCGTCTGCACGGCCGCCGCGCCCAGCCACGTATAGACCGAGTTCGTGCCCACCGTGCCGAATACGTCGATGAACAGCGGCAGCGCCGTGCCGATCTGCTTGCCGAGGCGCAGCCGCCCGTAGCTGTCCGACGACAGGCCGACCCACGACTGCCTGTTGTAAGTCGACTGCGTATCCTGCTGCGCGCCGTTGTTCGCGAGAAAACCGCTTTCGAGGTTGAACTCGGCGCGCCAGCCACCACCGAGGTTCTCGCGGCCGAAGAAGCCGAATTTGGAGGTCCACTCGCCGCCGCTCTGCGTCTGCCAAAGCGAACGGCCGCCGACCGTCTGGTAGTTGATCCCCATGTCGAGCGAACCGTACAGCGCGACACCCTCCGTCATCCGACCGTTGTACTCGGGCACCGCCGCAAGCAGCACGTCCTGATAGGGCACGGCATGCGCGCTGCCAGCGCCGAGCGCCAGGCATGCGGCGCCCAATGCAAATCTCTTTTTCATTCGTTTTCCTTATCGTCTCCGATGCATGTCCACTCGATGCGCCCCGACTACCCCGTCAGTTCACGCTCAGGAAACGTTCGACGATACCGGCGAAATAAGCCGCCCCCCAGCTCAGCGCCGTGTCGTTGAAGTCGTATTGCGGGTTGTGCACCGAACATCCGCCCCGGGAATCGACGCCGTTACCGATCAGCACGTAGCAGCCCGGTACACATTCGGTCATCCACGAGAAATCCTCGCTGCCCATCACGCCGTCGGGCAACAAAGTGAGCGCGCCTTCACCGGCCAGCGCCGCGATCGTCTCGACCGCGAGATCCGACGCCGCACGGTCGTTGTCCACGACACGCGAGATCGATTGGTATTCGATCTGCGCGGTCATGCCGTAAGCCTGCGCCTGCGCGTCGACGATCCGGCGAATCCGCGCCTCGATTTCGTCGCGCGTGGCCGCATCGAGCGCACGCACGGACAACTGCAACGTCGCGGTTTCCGGAATCACGTTCGGGGCGGTGCCCGCATGGAACGTGCCGACGGTCACGACGGCCGGCTTCAGCGGATCGACGTTGCGGGAGACGATCGATTGCAGCGCGGTCACGATTTGAGCGCCCGCGACAATCGGGTCGCTCGCGAGCTGCGGCATCGCGCCGTGCCCGCCCTTGCCCGTCACGGTGATCGTCACCGAATCGGACGACGCCATCATCGGCCCGTAGCGCAACGCGAAATGGCCGACCGGCACGCCCGGCGCGTTGTGCAGCGCATACACGCGTTCGCACGGGAAACGTTCGAACAGGCCGTCGTCGATCATCCGCCTTGCGCCGCCGAGCCCCTCCTCCGCAGGCTGGAAGATCACGTTGAGCGTGCCGTCGAAACGGCCCTGTTCAGCGAGATAGTGGGCGGCGGCCAGCAAGATCGCCGTATGACCGTCGTGACCGCACGCGTGCATCGTGCGCGCAACCGTGCTCGCATACGGCAGCCCCGTCGCCTCCTCGATCGGCAGCGCGTCCATGTCGGCGCGCAGGCCGAGCGTGCGCACCGACGCGCCGCGCCGCAATTGGCCGACGACGCCCGTGCCGCCAACGCCCGTCGTCACGTCGTAGCCCCACTCGTCCAGCTGTTCGGCGACGAGCCGCGCAGTGCGGGTCTCGGCGAAACCGAGTTCGGGGTGGGCGTGGATGTCGCGGCGGATCGCAACGAATCGGGACTCCGACTCGCGAATCGCCGCGAGTACGTGAGCAAGGCTCTGCATCATGGATGGCTCCGTGGAATCGGCCGCCTCGCGACCGTCTCGGCCAAGCATAGAGAGACGCTTCGGGTCAAAAAACTCACGAATTTTGATGTGGATAACTTTTGGTAATATCTTCCGCATCATGAAAATCCATCAATTGCGCGCCCTCGTCGCGGTCACGACAGCCGGCAGCATCAAGGCAGCCGCCCGGACGATGCACGTCACGCAGCCGGCCATCAGCAAGGCGATCCAGGAACTGGAGAACGAGTTCGGCGTGCCGCTCCTCGAGCGCAAGCCGTGGGGCGTCGTGCCGACGCCGGAAGGCGACGCGCTGCTCGGGCGTGCCCAGGCCGTCGTGCGCGAGCTCGAACGGGCGAGCGAGGACATGGCGCACATGAAGGGGCTGCGGGACGGGCGGCTCGTGATCGGCTTCACGCCGATCGTCGCGGTGACGGGCTTTGCGGAGGCCTACGCCGCCTTCCGCCGCCACTGGCCGAACGTCGAGTGCGAACTCCGTGAACTGACGTTCAACCTGCTCACGGAACAGTTGCGCAATCGCACGCTCGATCTCGCCTTCGTCGCCGTCACGGGCCCCATTGCCGAGTCGGTCGACATCAAGGCGATCCGCACGTTCGACACCTCGTTCGTCACCCGCGAGAACGGGCGCTTTGCGGGCGCGACGTCGCTCGACGCGCTGCGCGACGCGGAATGGATCCACGCCGACGCAAGCGACAACTTCCCGACGTATATCCGCGACCTGCATGCGCACGCGGGCCTGCCCCCGCCGCGCTGCATCACGCGCTGCACGTCGTATGCGCTGTTCTACAGCCTGCTCGTGACCAACGATGCGATTTTCTCGTGGACCCGGCACTCGCTCGCTGAAACCGTGTTCGGCCAGAAGCTGACGCCGCTGCCGTTGCCGATGTCGCCGCCACCGCTTCAGTTGTACCGGCTCACTCCGCCCGGGCTGCAACTGACGCGGCCCGCGTCCGACTTTCTTGCGCACGTGGAGGCCGCGTTCGCGTCGCTGCCGCTTTCCGGGAGCCCTGCATTGCGCTGACACCCTGTCGTGCCGCAGCCGGCACAACGGCTCGCCGGGCCGGCGTCAGCCCGGGAGGCGCATCCGCATGAACACGCGCTGCGTCTCGTCCAACCCGAGCGACACGTGATACGCGCGAATGGTGCGCAGCGTGGCGTCGAGCGTCGCGTCGTCGACGATGCTGAAACCCAGGCGCGCGTAGTACGGCGCATTCCACGGCGCGGCGCGAAACGTCGACAGCACGACCTCCGCGATACCCTCCTGCGCGGCGCGCGCCGCCACCTGTTCGATCAGGCGCGCGCCGATCCGCTGTCCGGCATGCGACGGCGCGACATCCAGTTCTTCCAGATACAGCCGCTGCGTATCAAGCAGCCGGTAAAACGCAAAACCGACGCACGTGCCTTGCGGATCGACCGCGACATACGCGCGACCGTCGTCGATACGCACGAGCACGGCAGCCGCATCGGTCGGCTCGGCTTCGGCAATGTGGGTCATGCCGATTTCGCGAAACCGCTGCGCGGCGGCGACTTCCACGGCGGCCATCGCGGCCGCGTCTTCCCGCGTGGCGGGACGGATCAGGATCGATGCAGTCATGACGGAAATTCAGGCAGGCAGTCTGGAACGGCCGTCACTATAATCGAAACTTCATACGTTTCGAACGCCCGACCCACGAGGTTCGTCATGACGTTGTCCGCGCTCGCCGTCTTCGCTGTCACCCTGCTCGTCACCGCCGGCACACCCGGGCCGAGCGTCGCCGCGCTGGTTGCGCGCGTACTGACGAACGGCGTGCGGGACGTACTGCCGTTCCTCGCCGCCATGTGGCTCGGCGAAGCGCTGTGGCTCACGCTCGCGGTCGCGGGGCTGTCCGCGTTCGCACGTACGTTCGAGACAGGCCTGATCGTGCTGAAGCTGCTCGGCGTCGCGTACCTGTTGTTCCTCGCATGGAAGATGTGGATCGCACCGACCGAGACGGAAACCGACGACCTGCCGCGCGGCCAGTCGCCGTGGCGCATGTTCGTCGCCGGCATGCTGGTCACGCTCGGGAATCCGAAGATCATGGTGTTCTATCTCGCGCTGCTGCCGACCATCGTCGATCTCACGCACGTCGGTGTGACCGCGTGGGTCGAGCTGGTCGGCACGATGCTCGCCGTGCTGATTCTTGCCGACTGCTTCTGGTCGCTGCTTGCGTCACGCGCACGGGCATTCCTGACGTCGGCGCGCGCCAAGCGGATCGCCAACCGCACGAGCGCGACCGCGATGGCCGGTGCGGCGGTGGCGATCGCAACGCGGTAAGCGCCACTGTCCGGCCCACATCGCGCCGTGCCCCCTCCGTTGCCCCCGGGGAATCGACATGAAAACCTGGCTATCGGCTGCCCTGCTCTGCCTGTCCGCCACCGTCGCGCATGCGGCCGGCGTCAAGTTCGTCAGCATCCCGGCCGACGCGGCCGGCCCCGAGCTGCACGCGGCCATCTGGACGCCGTGCGCAACCCCCGCGCAATCGCTCACGATCGGCCCGTTCCTGCTGAAAGGGCAACGCAACTGCCCGACCGTCGGCGACAAGCTGCCGCTGGTCGTGATTTCGCACGGCCATGCCGGCACGTACTTCGGGCATCACGACCTCGCCGAAACGCTTGCCGACGCGGGCTACGTCGTCGCGGCGATCAACCATCCCGGCGACACGCATGCCGACATGAGCCGCGCGGCCGACCTGCGGGAACTGGCGGAGCGGCCGGAGGACATCAAGCGCCTGGTCGACTACATGCTCGCCAACGCGCCCGACGACGCGCATATCGATCCCGCGCGGATCGGCTTCTTCGGCTTCTCGCGCGGCGGCTATACGGGCCTCGTGCTGGCCGGCGCCAATCCGGATTTCGTGCACGCGCACGTGGCCTGCCCGGACCCGACCTGGCTGATCTGCAAGCAGATCCGCGACCACGATCTGCCGCGCCAGCCGCTGGCGCACGATCCGCGAATCAAGGCCTACGTGATCGCCGACCCGATGAACGAATTCCCGTCCGCCGATACGCTGAAGGACGTGCACGCGCCGATCCAGCTCTGGGCATCCGAAGCGGGTGGCGACGGCGTGGAGCCGGAAACGGTCCCCGCGCTGGCCGGCATGCTGCCGCAACGACCGGAATTCCACATCGTGCCGAATTCCGCGCATTTCGCGTTTCTCGCGCCGTGCTCCGAATCACTGGCGCACGACTCGCCTGAAGTCTGTACCGATGCGAAGGGATTCGACCGCGCGGCCTTCCACGAAACACTCGACGCGAAGGCGCTCGCGTTCTTCAGCGCCAATCTCCGCTAACAGCGAAACGTCTTGCGCCACACACCTGGCGCCTGCACATGGTCGTTGCACGCAATCAGCGCGCGCACCAGCGCCCAGTCGTCGTCATCGCAGAAATCGAGCAGCATCGCACCATACGGGTCGTGCTGCTCGCGCAGCCGTTCGGTGAGCCGCGCATGAATGCCCTGCACCCTGCCGTCGCCGTGCGCGACCACCGACGGATTCGCGCCCATCCCGGTCCCGCTGCAGAAGTTGATCGCCCAGCGGCCGCTGTCCGGCGACGGCAAGTCCGTCAGCAGCGCATCGATCGCGCGCCACTTCCAGCCGATCGACGCGGCCACCGGCACGCGATATTCGTCCTGGATCACGAACGCGCCGTCGGGATGATCGATCGTGAACGTCGCGTTGTCGGGCCACGCGGTCAGGTCGATGCCGAGCGGCCGGCTGCTGCGAAAGCGACGCAGCAGCACGATTGCGCCGCGCACGTCGCCGAGCGCAGGCAGCGTGCCGCCGGCATGCCAGCGTAGCCGCGGATGCCGGGCACGATGCGCGTCGAACGTCGCATCGAAACTGCGCGTGCACGCATGCGCCGGCCATTCGTCCTTCACCGACATCACGATGCATTCGCGCGGATGCGCTTCGAGAAAGCGCGCACAGGTTGCCAGCACGTCGTCGAACGTCATGCCGAGCGCGATGCCGCCGTGATGGATGTCGAATGCATCGCGCGCGTGCCGGCACCGGATGTCGAGCAGCCGCACGCCATGTGCGAGCTGTGCATCGAGCGGCGCACGCTGGGTGCGCACGAGCGAATCGTCGACGGTATACGCACAGGTGTCATGGCTACCCGGTAGGGTCAGCGTATGCAGCAGCCGCGCATCGTCGAGCACCGACATCCAGTCGGCGGGCGGCATGCACGTATCGTGGCTCGAAGGGATCATGAATCGATGAATGACAAGGAAAGAAAGCCGTGGGTAACGGCGTCGGATGTCGCGGCGCGGGCGGGCGTATCGCGCTCTGCGGTGTCGCGCGCGTTCTCGCCGACAGCCAGCATCGCACCGCAGACGCGTGAGCGCGTGATGGTCGCCGCGCGCGCGCTCGGCTACCAGGTCAACCTGATCGCGCGCGACATGATCACGCAACGCAGCAGCATGATCGGCGTCGTGACGGCCGGGTTCGAGAATCCGTTTCGCGCGCGGCTGCTGTCGGACCTGATGGCCGCGCTCGGGCAGCGCGCGCTCACGCCGCTCGTGACCAATGCGGAAGATCCGCGCCAGGTCCGGCAATCGCTCGAACAGCTGCTCAGCTACCGGATCGCGGGCCTCGTGATGACATCGGCGTCGCCGCCGCTGTCGGTCGCGCAGCAGTATCTCGAACACCGGATCCCGGTCGTGATGATCAACCGCGAGGCGAATCTGCCGGGCGCGGACATCGTCGTCAGCGACAACGCGGCGGGCGCCGTCCATGCGGCGCAGCGGCTCGTTCGGGCCGGCGCGCGCCGGCTCGCGTTCGTCGGGCCGCGCGGCGCGAGCTACAGCGCGCAGTCGCGCGCCACCGCGTTCGAGCATGCGATCGGGCGCGGCGACGCGTTCGACGCGACGCTCGCGCACGTGCTCGACACCCCATCCGATACCCATGCGAGCGGGATCGAAGCCGCGCGGCAACTGTTCGCGAGCGGCAAGCGGCCCGACGGCGTGTTCTGCTCGTCGGACCTGCTCGCGCTCGGCGTGATCGATGTCGCGCGCAGCGAATTCGGGTTGCGCGTGCCGGACGACGTGCGCGTGATCGGCTTCGACGACATCCCGGCCGCCGATTACGACGCGTATCGGCTCACGACGCTCCGGCAGGACACGCGCGGCCTTGCGCAGGCCGCAGTCGACCTGCTTGCCGACAGGATGCAGACGTTCGACGGCCCGTCGCGCACACGCATCGTGCCGGTCACGCAGGTGGTGCGGGCCAGTTGCGCATGACGGATTGAAATCGGGCGCGGCGACGCCGCGCGTCACTTCAGCCCGCCCGCGAACCCGCGCAACAGGTAGCGCTGCACATAGCCGGCCACGGCCAGCGTGGGCAGCGACGCCATCAGACCCGCGCTCATCAGGTCGCCCCAGTCGATGCCGTTCTCCGTCACGTAGCCGGCAATCGCGAGCGGCAGCGTGAAGCGGCTCGGCGTCGACACGAACAGCAGCGCGATCAGGAATTCGTTCCATGCGGCGATGAACACGAAGATCGCGGTCGCGATCAGCCCCGGCGCGCACAGCGGCAGCACGATCTGCACGAGCCGTCGCGCCAGGCCCGCGCCGTCGATGCAGGCCGCTTCCTCGTATTCGATCGGCACGTCGCGCACGAACGCGAGCAGCATCCAGATCGCCATCGGCAGCGCGTAGATCTGGTACGCGAGCATCAGGCCGAGCGTCGAATCGAGCAGGTGCAGCCGCTTCGCGAGCGCGAACAGCGGCACCGCGATCGTGATCGGCGGCATCAGCTTCAACGCGAGCACGAGCACCAGGAACAGCAGGTCGAGCCGCGCCGGAAACCGCAGCCGCACGAGCGCGTACGCGGCCGGAAACGCGAGCGCCAGCGCGAGCAATGTCGTGCCGAAACCGACCAGCAGCGAATTGAACAGCGGCGCGCCGATACCGTTGGACCATACCGAGGCGAAATGTTCGAAGGTCGGCGCGGCCGGCCAGATCCGCAACGGATGATCGAGGCGTTCGAGCGTCGGCATGAACGCCGCGCCGGCCATCCACAGGCACGGCAGCAGCAACAGCGCGAGCGCGGCGATGCGCAACGCCCACGGCATCGCGCGACCGAATGCGGCGCCCGTTCGCGCGCCCGTGACGCCTGCGGATTGCGCGGTCATGCGCGCCGCTTGCGAACCGTCTGCCATACGTACCCCGAGACCAGCAGCGCGGACGCCGCGAGCATCAGCACCGACGCGGCGCTCGCCGGCCCGACGTTGAAGAAGCGGAAGCCCGTGTCGTAGATATAAGTCGACAGCGTCTGCGTCGCGTTGCCGGGGCCACCGCCCGTCAGCGCATAGACCTTGTCGAACAGCTTGAACGTGTCGATCGAGCGCAGCAACATTGCGAGGCCGATCTGCGGCGCCGCGAGCGGCAGCGTGATGTCGCGCAGGCACTGCCACTCGCTCGCGCCGTCGGTGCGTGCGGCTTCGTACAATTCCTGCGGGATCGACTGCAGCCCCGCGAGCACGATCAGGAACGCCATCGGCGTCCACTGCCACACGTCGACGAGCGCGAGCGACCACAGCGCGAGATGCGGATCGGACAGCCAGCGCACGCCTTCGATGCCGAACGCCGCGAGCAGCGCGTTCAGGAAACCGTCGAAGTTGAGCCAGTTGCGCCAGATCGCCGAGCACACGAGCGTGGACAGCATCATCGGCAGGATCGCGAGCGGCAGCGCGATGCGCCGCCCCGGAAACGCGCGTACGAACAGCAGCGCGAGGCCGAAACCCAGCGCGACTTCGGCGAGCGACGCGACGATCGTGAAGCGCAGCGTGTTGCCGAAGCCGGCCGTGAACGCGTCGTCGCCGAGCACCGCGCGATAGTTCGCGAGCCCGGCAAACGCGCGGCGGCCGGCCGAGTAGTCGACCTGGCAGAACGAATCGATCAGCACCTGCGCGACCGGATACAGCGCGAGCGCGGCGAGCACCAGCAGCGCGGGCCCGAGCAGCGCGACGAACGGCAGGCTGCGGCCGAAGGCTTTCATGCGCCGCGTCCCGGCGAGGGTTCGAGACGCGCCGTCACTTGCCGGCCGCGGCCGTCGCCTGCGCGATCTTCTGTTGCGCCTGGCGCAGCGCGGCGTCAGGCGCGGCCTGCCCCGTCAGCGCGAGCTGCAGCTGGTCGCCGAGAATGCTCTCGACCTGCTGCCAGTCCTTCACGCGCGGCCGCGCACGGCCGGCTTCGAGCGCCTTCAGCTGATCCGGATACCAGCGGTACTGGCGCACCAGCGCCGGGTCGTTGAACACGCTGCGGCGGGTCGGCGGAATGCCGATGCCGGCGAGGCGCGTCTGCGTGTCGCGCGCAGTCAGGTACGCGAGGAAATCCTGCGCGAGCTTCGCGTGCGGCGCGTCCTTCGGAATGCCCATCTGCCAGATGCCGAGCATCGGCGCCGGGCCCGCGGTCTGCCCGGGCGGCGGCTGCAGCGCGATCTGGCCGACCACGCGCGACTGCTTCGGATCGTCGAGCGCCGGCACCCACGCCGGCCACACCTCGATCGACTGCGCGGCCGTGCCGCGCTGCAGCGCATCGCGCACTTCCGCCGCGCCGTACACGTCGACGTCCTTCGGCGCGGACGCCTTCAGCGCGAGGAAGGTCTTCAGCGCGGCCTGCGCTTCGCGCGAATCGATCGTCACGTTGCCGGCATGGTCGAACACGTCGCCGCCGTAGGCCCACAGGATCGGCAGGAAGCCCGTCACGACCGGGTTGCCCTTCGTGCCGCGGAACACGACGCCCGACACGCTCTTGTCCGCGCCACCGACGGTCTGCGCGATCTTCAGCACGTCGTCCCAGTTGCGCGGCGGCTGCAGCTTGTACTTCGCGAGCAGGTCCTTGCGGTACGCAAACATCTCGACGTTGCCGACGATCGGCAGCGCGTACAGCGCACCGGCCGCGTTGCGGCCGAGCGCGACGGCGGACGGCACGAGATCGGCGTCCGCGAGCGATGCGGGCAGCGGCTTCAACCAGCCGTTGCCGATGAATTCGGGCGCCCACGTGTCGTCCATCATCACGAGGTCGTATGCGCCGGTGCCTTCGCGCATCGACAGCTTGAGCTTCTGGTACAGGTTCGCGTTCGGCAGCTTGAGCAGCTCGATCTCGGTGCCCGGGTGCAGCTTGTTGAAGCCGGCGACGGCGTCGGCCAGCCCCTTGCCGTAGATGTCGTCGCGGCCTGCGATGACGAGATCCGCGGCAACGGCGTGCGTGGCGGCGAAGGACAGCGCAAGGGCGGCGGACAGCGCGCGCAGGCGGCTCAGCAAGGTCATGAGGTCTCTCTCGTTCGGCGTGGTGGCGGGACGGCCAGGCGTTGCACACGTGTGCAACGCGGGGGATGCTTGTGGCCGCCTGTAGCGAACGCCATTGTTCACGCCGATCGTTAAGAATTTATGGCACGCGGCGGAAGAGGCCGCCGCCGTGCCCGGCCGCCCCGCCCGCCTGGCGGGTCCAGCCCGGCCTCCCCGGCCGGACTTTCCCGGCCAGACCTCCCCGGCTGGACCTTCCCGGCCAGATCAGAAGTTCACGCGGATCCCGGCCATCACCGCCAGTTGCCGGCTGGAGTTGCTGTTCGCGAGCACCGGGATCTGCGCGTAGTTCACCGCGTTGCCGTTCGCGTCGGTGCCGAGCCCCTTCCCGCTCGCGATCTGGCCGATCGCGACCGCATACAGCGCCGTGCGCTTCGACAGGCTGTAGTTCGTGCCGACGTTCACCTGGTGGAACCGCGTCGTGCCGCGCCCGTCGGTATGCGCGGCATTGAAGATATAGGCGACGCCGCCCTGCAACGCTGGCGTGAACATGTACGTGGCGTTCAATTCACCGATGTCGAACGTGAACGCCTGCGTGCGCGGCTGCGCGGTGGTCGAGAAATAGCGGCTGTCGCCGAGGCGCGTATGCGTATAGGTGAGTGCGATCGTCGCATCGCCGAACGTGACCGACCCGCCCGCGCCGAACGCGCGCATCGAGCCGGCGTCCTGCAGCAGGCAGTACATCGCACCCGGGTTGCTGCACGCGAAATCGCCGATATAGCCGCTCGCGCCGCCGAGCGCCGCGTCGAGTGGCTGGTGCAGGTCGAGGTAGCCGACCGAGAACGCGATCGGCGCGCGCGTGTACGTCGCGGCCACCGCATAGCCGCGCTTCGCGGAGAAATCGCCGGCCTGCCCGCCGAAGCTGAACGTGCCGCCGAACGTGAGGCCGTTGAAATCGGCGCTGGTGAACTTCACCGCATTGTTGAAGTTGAACGCGGCGTTCAGGTTGTCGACGTCGCCGAGGTGCGAGCCGTACGGCGTCGCCCAGTTGTTGCTCGACACGTACGCGCCGAGCATGTCGGTGTACGAGTCGTACTGGCGGCCGAGGCCGAGCGTGCCGATGCCGTCCTGGCGCAGCCCGACCCACGCCTGCCGGCTGAAGGCCGTGCCGCCCTGCAGCGCCTGCCCGTTCGCCGACAGGAACTGCTGCTCGAGCGTGAACACCGCATTGAGCCCGCCGCCGAGCGGCTCGGCGCCCTGGAAGCCGAAGCGCGACGGCACGAGGTTGCCGCCGCCCATCTGCCACGCATGGCCGCCGCCCGTGCTGCCGTCGGCGCGCGTGAACTGCTGGTTCGTCGAGTAGATGATGCCGGTGTCCACGGTGCCGTACAGCGTCACGCTGCCCGAGGTCTGCGCGTGTGCGTGCATGCAACCCAGCGTAGCCGCAGCCGCGGCCAGTCGTCGTCCGATCTTCATGTCCCGCCCCTCTGTTGTCATCGATTCGCAGTGCAGATCGATGGAGTTGTCGATATGGGTGACAGGACTCTATCCAGCGAAAATTCAGGACCTCTATCGCAAATCGGCAAACAGTGGCACGCATTGCCCGCGACGTTGCCCGGCGGCGCCGCCACGGTGCGCGTGCGTCATTCGGGGCGCGTAGTCTGGGAAGGCAGCTCGCCGAACAGGTCGCGATACTCGCGCGCGAAATAGCCGAGGTGCGTGAAACCCCAGCTCGCGGCAGCCTCGCCGACGCCGAGCTGCTGCACGGACGTCGTGCGCAGCATGCGGCGCACCGCGTTCAGCCGGATCGTGCGCAGATAGCCGACCGGCGTGACGTCGGCCACGCGTTGAAAGCTCGTTTGCAGCGTGCGACGGCTGCAGCGCAGCGCGCGGCACAGTTCGAGCACGGTGACGGGTTCCTCGGGCCGGTCGCGCAGATGCTTCTCGCAACGGCTCACGATGTCGCTGTAGGTGGCGTGCGTGATGTCGCGGCGCTCGACGCCGATGCCCTGCTCGAGCGCATCGAGGAACATGCCGAGCATCGCGTCGCGGAACATCTTGCGGGTGGCCGCGTATTCGAGGTGGCCCGGATTGCGCTGCGCATCGTCGATCAGCGCCGACAGCCGCACGCCGAGCGCGACGCCCTGCTCGTCGGACAGCCGCGTCACGTGGCGCAGCTTGCGTGCGCCGGATGCGCCGAATTCGGCTTCGCACAGCTCGTCGACCATGTCGGACGCCGCGCTGATCCCGACGAGCCCCATCCCTTCCGGCGTGTGGAATTCGAAATCCTCACCGGCGCGCAGCGCGAGCAGCGCATACCCGTCGACGGGCTGGCCCTGGAACGTGCCCGCGAGCGGCACGGACAGCGGCACCGCGAGCGACGTGCGCCCGGCCGGCGCGAGCCCGGTTTGCGCGACGCGCCGGTTGGTCGTTTCACGGAAGAAGTGAAAATCGTCGTACAGCACCTGCGTGACGGTGCCCTTGAAGCGGCCCGGCGTCATCTGGCGGTAGACCTGATGCCAGCCCGCGATCGCGAGCCCGTGATCGTGCACGTCTTCGTGTGAGCGTGACTGGAACAGCATCGGCATCTCCGGTAAAACCCTTAAACGCGGCCGCCGGTTCCCCGGCGCGCAACGCCACAGCTTACCCGTGCAAAATCCTGCGTAGTGCGGTTTCGAACGCAAGACAGGCCGCCGACAGCGCAGTGGCCTGCTCGCCCGTCAGGCGAACGTAGCGGCGGAACGACGGCATCCGGTTCACGACCTCGCTGCCGCCGAACGGCACGATCGCGAGCGTCCAGCGGCCGTCGCGCGCGTCGATCGTACAGTCGGTCAGGTGCAGCGGTCGCAACGCATCGGCCAGCGACGGCTCGGCGACCAGCGCGGCCACCGTGTCGACGAATCCGGGGTCGCATCCCGGCGCAGCCACCGCGTCGACGCCGGTGCGGCGCAGCCAGCCGGTCTGGCGCACGCGCGCGCTGCCCTGCGCGGCCGGGCCGCACGCGGTTGCCGCCACCTTCACGCTGACCGTATGCATCAGGAACTGGCGGTCGACACGCTCGTCGACGCTCACGCGCACGCCGTTCGGCAGCCGGGCCGTCAGGCTGCCGGCCCCGTCGGCATCGCGCTCGGCGCGCAGGTCGGCCAGCACGCGCGCAGCGATCGCACCGGGCCGATGGCCGGGCGGCGGCGCATCGGGCGCCGCGCGCCAGCGGGCGAGCGCGGCCTTCACGATGCGACGTGCTCGTTGCGCAGCACTTCCTCGACCGGCACCGGCTTGAACGGATGCCGGCGCTGCACGACGAGCGTCCAGAACAGTGCGTACAGCGCGGTGAGCCCGAGCATCGCGCCGAACGGCACGTAGATGTCGCGCGCATTCATGCCGGGCGGCGTGATGTACCAGATCGCCAGGATGATGCCGACGCTCGATACGATCTGCGGCAACGGGAACAGCGGCGAACGGTACGGGCGCGGCAGGTCAGGCCGGCGAATCCGCAGCATCACGACCGACGCGGTGACGAGCAGGTACGCGGTGCCCCACGCGCAGGTCGCGGCGAGCACGAGGTGCAGGATGCTGTCGAGATTGCCGTTGATCAGCCACGCGTGGAAGATCGGCACGATCGCCGCCGCGACGATGCCGACCACGGGCGTCTTGAAGCGCGGGTGCAGGTACGCGAAGCAGCGCGGCAGCGCACCGTCGATCGCCATCCCGTACAGGATGCGCGGCAGCCCGGCCATCAGCGTGTTGATCGTCGCGGCGCCCGCACAGAGGAACGCGATGCCAAACCAGATGCGGCCGAACGGCCCAAGCACCTGCAGCGCGAACGCGGGAATCGCGCCCGGCGTGTCGAGCAGGTGCGTGAGGCCGTCGGGGCTCACCGGCACGTTCGCGACCTGGCGGCGGATCGCCGCGCCGTACAGGAACATGCAGATCGCGACGCCGACGAGGCCGAGCGCCATCGCGCGCGGGATCGTCTTGCCCGGCGATTTCATTTCCGGCGCGAGCGGCGTGACGAACTCGCAGCCGACGAACATGAACATCGCCATCCCGACCAGCGACAGCACGGCCGGCACCGACGTGCCGACTTCCGAGCCGCCGAACCAGCCGTCGAGATGCACGGCCGGCGCGGCCGCAAGACCGAGAATCCCGAAGATCATCAGCGACAGCCACATGCCGGCCGTCAGCACGATCTCGAGCTTGCTGAACACCTTGATGCCGATGATGTTGGTGATCGCGAACGTGACGACGAGGCCGACGCCGACGAGCCACGAGCTGTTGTGCTTCTCGAACGCGGCATTCAGCGATTCGAAATTGACGAGCGCCATGATGCCGCTCAGGATCGTTTCCGCCGTGCCGGCGAACACGTGCACGAGGAAATACGCGGAGATCGTGCCGGTGATCGCCCAGAAGCGGCCGAGCCCGCACGACAGGTAATCGTAAACCGAGCCGGCCGTCGGCAACATCGCGGCGGCTTCGGAGAAGGTCGTCGCCTGCGCCTGCATCATCACGAACGCGATGATCATCGCGACCGCGAACGCCCAGCCGCCCATTCCGAAGCCCGACGTCGCGGTGAGAATCACCGGGCTTGCCATGATAAGGCCGACGGCGCTCGCCAGCGCGGTCGGAAAACCGACCGCACCCGCGTTCAGCGCCGTGCCGCCACCCGCTTCAGCCGGCGTGCCGGCGGGCGTGCCGCCCGCTGCGCCGGTAACTCCTGACCATCCCGACATCCCTGTCTCCTTCCTGTGTCGACCCTGGCCGCCGCTTCGTCGGCGGCCGGGGTTCCATGGCTTTGCGGTCAGCCCGGGGCGGCGCTTCAGCGCTTCGATTCCCGGGCCCCCTGTCGATCACACCTCGATCCGATGTCGAAAAAATACGCAGGCAAAATAATCCGGTCATAGCGCAAATCGGCAAACCGGCGACAGCTGTACTGCCCGCCGCCGGCGTGCCGTCACGCTGTCATCCCATCACGCGAACGGCACGGCCTCGAAGCCCGCCGCGAGCGCGTCGACGATCCGGTCGAGCTGCTCGCGCTGGATCACGAGCGGCGGCGACAGGATGATCTTCGTGCCGACCGGGCGCACCAGTACGCCGTTCTCGCGCGCGACTTCCGCGACCGCGTTCGCATAGCCGGACAGCGGGTCGATCGGTTCGCGCGTGTCCTTGTTTGCGACGAGGTCGAGCGCGAGCATCAGCCCCTTGCCACGCACCTCGCCGACCGCCGCGAAGCGTTCCGCGAAAGGCTTCAACGCTTCGAGCAGATACGCGCCCTGCTTCGCCGCGTTCGCCGGCAAGTCTTCCTTCACGACGATGTCGAGGCTCGCGATCGCGGCCGCGCATGCGACCGGGTGGCCCGCGTACGTGTAGCCGTGCATGATCGCGCCGCCAAAATCGGCGTTTGCGGCGAACGCGTCCTCGATCCGCGCGTTCACGACCGTCGCGCCGAGCGGCACGTAGCCCGACGAAATCCCCTTCGCGAGACACATGATGTCCGGGCGCACGCCCCAGCCGCGGCTGCCGAACATGCTGCCGCTGCGGCCGAAGCCGGTCACGACTTCGTCGGCGATCAGCAGCACGCCGTAACGGTCGCACACCTCGCGCACGAGCGGCCAGTAGTTGGCCGGCGGCACGATCACGCCGCCCGCGCCCTGGATCGGCTCCGCGATGAACGCAGCGACCGTGTCGGGGCTCTGGAACTGGATCTCGCGCTCGAGCATTTCCGCACAGATCCGGCCGAGTTCTTCGGGATCGTGCGTGAACGGGTTGCGGTACAGCCACGGCGTTTCGACGTGGAAGCAGCCGGGCAGGTTCGGCTCGTAGTTGCGGCGGAACACCGTGTTGCCGTTCACCGACGCGCCGCCGAAGTGCGTGCCGTGATAGCCCTGCTTCAACGAGATGAACTTCGTGCGGTCGGCCTGGCCGCGCACCTTCCAGTACTGGCGCGCGATCTTCAGCGCGGTCTCGATCGAATCGGAGCCGCCCGAGCTGTACAGCACGCGGCGCATGCCTTCCGGTTCGAGCATGTCGATCACCTTCTTCGACAGTTCTTCCGCGCGCGGATGCGAAATGCCGTCGAACAGCTGGAAGTATTCGAGTTCGTCGAGCTGACGCACGATCGCGTCCTTCACTTCCTGGCGGTTGTGGCCGACGTTCACGTTCCACAGGCCCGCGACGCCGTCGACGAGCTTGCGGCCCTCTTCATCGAACACGTAGCAACCGTCGCCGCGCACGATGCGGATCGGCTTGCGTTGCTTCATCTCGTTCGGGTGCACCATCGGATGCCAGAATTTCGCTTCGTTGTAGCTCATTGCAGTCTCCACTGTCGGATCGTTTGAACCTGGGTCGTTCTGGTTCAGGGTTCGAGGTTCGGGGTTGATGCCGCGCGTCAGTGCGCGATGCAGACGGATTTGGTTTCAGTGAAGCCTTCGATCGCGTACTGGCCGAATTCGCGGCCGATGCCCGATTGCTTGTAGCCGCCGAACGGCATCGACGGGTCGAGCGGGATATGGCAGTTCACCCACACGGTGCCGGCCTCGATCTGCGGCACGAGGTTCATCACGCGCTTCAGGTCGTTGCTCCAGATGCTCGCGGCAAGGCCATACGGCGACGCGTTCGCGAGGCGCACCGCGTCGGCCGCGTCGTCGAACGGCACGACGACGATCACCGGGCCGAACACTTCGTCACGCACGATTGCGCTGTCCGGATGCGGATCGGCGATCACGGCGGGCTTCACGTAGTAGCCGGGCAGGTCGTCGGCCGGCGCGCCGCCCGCGAGGAACGTCAGGCCCGCGCGGCGCGCGCCTTCGATGTGCTGGACGACCTTGTCGCGGTGGTGCGCGGAGACCAGCGGGTTGATTTGAGCGGTCGTGTCGAGGCCCGCGCCGAGCTTCATCGACTGCGCGACGCCCGCGAGGCCGTCCGCGAGCTGGGCGAACTTGCTGCGGTGCACATAGATGCGCGACGCGGCCGCGCACACCTGCCCCTGGTTGAAGAACGCGCCGGCGGCGACGCCGTCGAGCGCCTGAGCGACGTCGATGTCGTCGAGCATCACGATCGGGTTCTTGCCGCCCAGCTCGAGCGAGAAGCGCGTCATGTTCTGCACGGCCGCCGCGCCGACCAGCTTGCCGGTCGCGGTCGAGCCCGTGAACGAGATCTTCGCGATCGACGGGTGGCTCGCGAGCGCCGCACCGCACACGCGGCCGCCGGTGACGACGTTGAACACGCCGGGCGGCACGCCGGCTTCGCGTGCGAGTTCGGCCAGGCGCAGCGCGGTGAGCGGCGTTTCCGGCGACGGCTTCAGCACGATCGTGCAGCCGGCCGCGAGCGCGGGGATCAGCTTCCACACCGCGATCATCAGCGGGAAATTCCAAGGCACGATCGCGGCGACCACGCCGACCGGCTCCTTGCGCGTATAGGCCGTATAGCGCGCGCCGGGCGGGAACGGGATCGACACGTCGAGCGTCTGACCGGTGATCTTGGTCGCCCAGCCGGCCATGTAGCGCACGTATTCGACGCTCGCACCAACTTCGATCGCGCGCGACACGTGGATCGACTTGCCCTGGTTCAGCGTTTCGAGCTGCGCGAGCGTTTCGGCATCACGCTCGATCAGGTCGGCGAGTTTCAGCAGGATGCGTTCGCGGTCGGCCGGGCGCAGGCCGCTCCACACGCGGGTGTCGAATGCGTGCTTCGCGCTGGCGACCGCGCGGTCGACGTCGCGTTCGTCGGCGTCCGCGACCGTCGCAAGCCGCTCGCCCGTCGCGGGGTCGTACACGTCGAGCCGCGCGGCCGCGTGTGCGGGCTGCATTTCACCGTCGATGAAGAGGCCGAAATCGCGCGCAACGAAGGTGCGCACGGTGTCGCTGACGGCGACGAAATTCGTGGTGCTCATGGGCGTCTCGAGGATTGTCGTGGCTGGACCGCATGCGCACGGGCACGCGGGCGTCGTTCCACTGTATCGACGAGGGTTCGCGCCCGGTGAGCGCAAATTGGCAGCGCGTGGGCGCTGGGGGGGCGGGTTCGAACCCCGCGGGATGGCTGGCGGTCGAGGCAGTCAGTCGGCCCGGGACCGACGCCGGTCAGCCACTGACGTTCATGCAGCCTGCTTGACCGACCAGTTCGTTTTCCTTCGCACTACCCGATGTAAACAGGCAAAAGCTGGCGCCGAGATCGCTTTCGAATTCCATCAGGAAGTCCAGCCGGCCGTCGCGATCGAGGTCGCCCGCCCAGATCAGCGACGCGCTGAACGGCGGCGAGCTGCCATCGAAGTCATGCAGGACCGATCGCTTGCCGTCGCCTTCGGCAATCACCGCACCGGATACCGTGTGGCGCAGTGCGTACCGGCGGCCGTGAAAACCGAAAGGCAGCGGGCTGCCGCCAGGCTCGATCGCCCTCCCGTCTTTCGGAAACGCCAGGTTCGCCGCGTCGACCTTGCCCTGCCTGAGCGACTTGCAGCGGAACAGCGCCACGGCTTTTCCGAGGTTTGACTTGATGTCGACGATGTCGCCGCTCGGCTGCGACGGTTCGAACCGGACGCTAGCGGGTGCGAGCTTCCAGCGGTTCCCGACCGGAATCAGCCCGAGCCACCCGCCACCGGGATAGTCACCGGCCTCGCCGACGTCGTCCGGGGCGATCCGGGTCGGTTGCAGCACGAGGCAAGGATCGGGCTCACTCTCTTGCGCGAAGGCTGTCGAGGCCGTCGCGGCACCCAGCAGGACAAGCAGCACGGCCAGCAGCGCTTTGGCGTTGGTATTCATGAATCGGCGATCGCGAAAGGTTCGAAGTCCGGACCGCAATTATCCGACGAATTACAGGAACAGCGCCCCGACCAGTTCCGTGCGGTTCGACACGCCGAGCTTGCGGTACATGCGCATCAGGTGCGTCTTGACGGTCGGCTGGCCGAGCGCGAGATCGCGGGCGATCTCCTTGTTCGAGCGGCCGTCGCGCACGAGGCGCGCGATCTGCTCCTCGCGATAGGTCAGCCGCTCCTCGCAGCCGATCCGGTGGATCCCGCGCCGCGCGCGCAGCAGCGGGCTCAGCGCGGCTTCGGCAACGGGTTGCAGCCGTGCGAGCGCATCGATCTCGCCGGGCGCGAACCGCCCGGCCGTGCTGTTGCCGGCCACGCCGCCGCGCGTTTCGCCCGACCCGAAGCGCAGCAGCGAGAACGCGCCGACCGTCCGGCCCGCATCACGCAGCCAGATCTCGACGACGTCGGCCACGTCGTGCCGCCGCAGGAAACGGGTCCAGTATGCGGACGCGTCGCGCCTTTCGTCAGGCAATTGGGAAGCGAGCGTGACGACCGCGCACTCGCCTGCCGCGCAACGTGACGGATGCAGCGGATCGAGCATCCGGTAGCGCGCGACATAGGTGCGATGCATCGATTCCGGCATTCCGAACAGCTCGAAATCGGCCGGTTCGCCACTCTGGTCGAGCCGGTAGAACACGATCGCGGACGGGCTCGCGAACGCGTCGAACGCGTCCACGCACGCGCGCAGCGCGCGTTGCCAGTCGGCGGCGTCCTGATCCGCGGGAATGGTTGTGGTCGGCATGGTGGAATCGGCTGGCGGGCGAACGTATCGAAGATCGAAGTTCGGGCCAGCCTACCGGCGCCGAAAAGCGCCGGTGAGCACAAATCGGCAAATCGTCCCGGCCCGGCCGGCATCGCGGGTTCGGCCGGGACGATGCGGGCGCGCGACGTTACGCGCGCCGCTTTCAGCGTGCGTTCGCGGCGAACGTGTCGCAGGCGCTCAGTTCGCCCGACTCCATCCCGCGCCGCAGCCAGTACACGCGCTGGTCGCTGGTGCCGTGCGTGAAGCTCTCCGGTACGACATAGCCCTGCCCTTGCTGCTGCAGCCGGTCGTCGCCGATCGCGGCGGCGGCTTTCAACCCCTGCTCGAAATCGCCGGGTTCCATCAGCCGCTGGTTCGCGCGCTGCGCGTTGTTCGCCCACACGCCGGCAAAGCAGTCGGCCTGCAGCTCCATCCGCACCGACAGCGCGTTCGAGTGAGCCTGGCTCGCCCGCCTGCGCGCGGCGTCGACCTTATCGGAAATGCCAAGCAGGTTCTGCACGTGATGGCCGACTTCATGCGCGATCACGTAAGCCTGCGCGAAATCGCCGCCCGCGCCGAAACGCTTGCGCAGTTCGTCGTAGAAACCGAGATCGATGTACACCTTGCGGTCGCCCGGGCAATAGAACGGCCCCATCGCGGTCTGGCCCGTGCCGCATGCGGTCGGCGTCGAGTTTTCGAACATCACGAGCGTCGGCGGCTGGTACTGCGCACGGAGCTGGGTGTTGAACACACCCGTCCACGTGCGCTCGATATTGCCGAGCACCTTGCGCGTGAACACCGCGCCCGGTTCGTTCGCCGCCGCGCCCTGCCGCTGGCCCGGCGCGGGCTGCGCCTGCTGCTGGCGGCCCTGCAGCGCCGACGCGCCTTCGAGCACCACGCGCGGGTCGATCCCGAAGAAATACGACGCGGCGAACGCGATCACGATCGTGCCGATGCCGATCGTCGCGCCGCGCCCGCCGCCGAACCCGCCGGCGCCGCGGCGATCCTCGACGTTCGTGCTTTCCCTTTCGTCGTCCAGCCTCATAGCCGGCCCTCCCTGTTCTTGTCGATGATCCGGCGCGCGAGCGCGCTACCGGGCGATATGTTGTCGTGGCGCGATCCCCTGCCGATGCAACGCCCGCGCGTCGAGTGCGCGCACACGCCGGGATCGCCGGCCTGCCGCTCCGCTCGCACGACGGAATCGGCCGGCCGATGTGCCGCGCGTCGATACGCGGCCCGCCCGCGCTATTCTGCCGGGCTTTCGTGACTTATCGCAAAAATGTGGAGGATAGAGCGATTCGGCGCCGGACATCGTCAGCCTTTGCAAAATGGCCCGCTGCCGCCCCGGTCGACCGGATGCGGCCCGCGTTCATCCTTTCGGCTGATACCGGCGCTCGCCGGCGCCGCCTAAAGTGACCGGAAACGACACCTTTCCGGAGCACGACATGACCCACCCGCAACCCCGCACGATCGCGATCACCGGCGCTGGCACCGGTATCGGCGCCGCGTGCGCGCGCCGCTTC
>NZ_JAAGPO010000040.1:0-234 GCF_017104825.1 Burkholderia sp. Ac-20345
TAAAAAAAAAAAAAAATGTAACACAGTCCTGAGGCGGTCGTCTTTAAAAACATAACTAACAGAAACAGAAATAGCAAATATGAATCGACACAGAGTGAGATTAATGTATATTGACATGAACAGCTAGATCAACAGATATAAGACACATGTGTTAGGATCAGTGCATCATTCGTGAGTAGATAGATGAGACTGTCTGCTGGAATGTGACATGCTCGACCAAATAATGTGCTACGT
>NZ_JAAGPO010000409.1:0-3117 GCF_017104825.1 Burkholderia sp. Ac-20345
TCGTCATTCGTCGCTCGGCTTTGTTTCTCCGGAGCGGTTCCTTCGGGACTGGATCAAAGCTCAGCAGACCAAGGACGCCGCTGCATAACTCGGGACCGTTGGAAGGCGAAAAACCGAGGGAAGCTCACAGCGCATTGCCGTATCGATGCGCGTAGAGTTTCGCCAAAGGCGTGAAAGTCAAAAGTACAGCCAGGAGCCCGGTAAGCAGACCCGTATGAAATGCGATAGTCCAGTGGGCAAGACTCATGATATTTCCCCAGCTCCCCGGCATGCATGTCATGCACGCACTGGTCGGCTGCCAGAAACGCTGGACAAACAGTCTGACGCGATGATTCCACTCGGTTGACATGATGCATTCCCATCAATGCCGTCGCCACAGCCGGCGCCGCTACACGTATCGTTGAAACAGTTTCCGAACGCTTTAACGAGCTCGCCGCCGTCGTCACGGATGGGTCGACGGTGCGCCGTAGCGGCTTGGCAATAGCCTGGACATGGGGGAATACTACTCCACGATCAGACGGCCGCTGTTTCGACCGAGACCGAAATTCTACTCTTGTGTCTATCGGTGCGGCCCCGTCCGTGACGCGCATCGGACGAGGCGCTTGCGCGCGAAGTCGACGGCCGGTATCGACCCGAAGCGGACGGTCAGCATTCTCCTAAACGGCCATTCGAGCATGCTACGCCGGCTTGCTATCATGGCACTTGGCTCCATCCGCAAGATGCGGTGCCTGGAACCCACGGAGAAATATCTGCATGGAGAAGTTAAGGGACAATCAGCCATTAGGCGTCTTTTCCGACGTTAGAGGCCACTTCCGGTCCGAATATCAGATCGGGCGCAGGTTGGTCTGGGTGAGATGTCACCATCGCCTGAATTGCTTGGAGTGCGTTGGCAAGACTGACGAGATCTTGCCCAATATATGGGCCGCAATACCAGATGCGATCGCCATTGCTGAGGGCTATTCCAGGAATCAGATCCCCGATTTCTGGAGGACGCACGATAAATCTAAACGGGAAGGGCCACGCCTGGACGTGTGGGGTATAGCCGTTACGCCTGAACTTGGCGAGGCAAGCTTCGATATTTCTCGCAATCACAGCTTCGATTACTCGTCACCGACCTTTTCCAAGGACGATTACTGGAACGACGAGCCGGTTTTACTACCAGAGTTGCCTGACCCCTATCACGTGTACGTCATCCAAAACGGCGCCGGCCAACTCAGCGTCGCCATCGATCGATAGCGAGAGATTATTTTAAGCGATACGACGGGCCGTAAATGCTTACAGCACCGCATTAGCGCTAGCGTCGATCAACAATCCCTCCTTAACCCGACCGTCCGCTCATGGCCGATTCGGGACCTTCGAATGCCCCCAAAGCGCCCGTTCAACGCCTCGTTAAGGTGACTGTCACTCGAATGTCGTAATGCCTAACCGCTCATTCCGCCAGATGGTCATAACTAGACCAAAAGAGAAATTTAATAAAACGAAGGCTCCGAGTACAAATGGCCAGACCATCGGGAGAGTTTCCCAACGAGTGACGATTGCCCTATCTGGTGATGATTTTACTAATCGGACTTGCAACTTGAGTTTCAGTAATGCGTCGCGGTTATAACGGCCGTCCTTGTCGCGAATTAGTCGCTCGTAATTCTTCCCACCGTAGGAGTACTCGACTAGAGGACTTAGATTACCGTTTGAACCTGGTTCCAACCGAAGGACGCGGCCCTCGACAACGGTCGAGTCGCTCTCGAACCCCCGCGATGTCAGATAGGCATTCACAGCTCCATAAGTCCATCCCGCAGCAATGATGCATGTTACAGCGGCCTTGAAGTAGAGCACACCGGACGAATCGGGTTTTTCAGTGCACACTGTCCACTCTCGAATGTTGATCGCCTACCGGATTGTCCGGGATTCAGGCGCTGACGTCGATTGACCGCTCAGGGCCGAATTCACTAGGTCGCTCCCGACCGGTCGGACAAACGGTATCCTGAGATCGACTGCGGCACTGTCAATGAAAGTCAGAGAACGGCGGTCGTCAGTTCCGTGTAGATCGATTGTTGCAAATCTAGGTACCAGGGTCGAGCGGCCGAAAGTGGCCGATAACCGCCACTCGCCATCAGCGACAACTGGCCGGATGGCGAACATCGATCTGCCCCATTGGGCTGCTGACAAACTCGGGCTACATCTAGCCGATCCAGACTTCCGCACCGATCGGAACCTCTGCCTTGGACCGCACTTCAAGCGTGCACGACCCGCGTCGCTCCATGGATGGTGGAGACTGAAAATGGTAAGTCACGGTTAGCTGCACTTGACTCACCGAGCCGTCTGGCCGACGAAGCTCGACCTCCATGTTTCTTGGGCCCGAGAAATCCTCTTCAAGAGGGCTAGGCACCACAACTAGACCGCGTCCCAAGATGAAAAATGTGTCTGCGATGGTCAAAAGCCGCCCCACTGTCGCCCCTTTTGGTTCACGACGGTGATTGATTGTCGCGAATCCAAGGACGAAGTCGACCCGTAGAATCATCGACTCCCGTCGGACAATACTGGTCTTCTCGCCGCTTTCCTCTACCTCGTCTATGTGCCGCAGGCGGCTCCAGCCAAATTCAACGTATTCACGCGGCAGATCGAGCGCACGCTGCTCGAACTGAACCGCGAGCCGCTGCCGGCGGAAGTCACGCCCGGCAAGGCCTATCGGCTCAGTTGACGCGCAGGCCGCCGCTCACGCGTCCCTCCCGCCGTCAATCCTGGCGATCGCGCAGGAAGCCGTCGTGCGCGCCCGCCGTCTCCGCGATCGTTCTCAGCAACACCGCACCGCGCAGCAGCGCGCGGCCGTCTTCGCTGTCGACCTCGGTCACGCGCCGCAGCAGCACGCGGGCCGCCGCGTTGCAGGCGCGCTCGAGCCGGACGAAATCCGCTTGCCCGACCCGCCCTCGCACCAACGCGACCGCACGCCGCGCCGCCGGCTCGCGCGTCGCCACTTCGGCCAGCGCAAGCAGGTTGTCGCCGATCGTCCAGGCCGCGAGCAGATCGCGCAGGTCGCGCTCGATGAGGCTGGGCGGTAGATGCCCCGCGAAACCTAGTTCACGCCCGAGACGGTCGGCCGTGCGGCTCAGCCACGCGCTCGCC
>NZ_JAAGPO010000410.1:0-269 GCF_017104825.1 Burkholderia sp. Ac-20345
AGTGTGTATCTCTATAGATACTACATTGCGTGATGTGTGTATCAGTAGTTGGTGTATGTTGCGAGCGCAGATCACGATCGTGTGATCGTGTATAAGGAAGTTAGATAGTGTGTGTTTAGCACAGTGAGCATGTGGCCTGTCTCATAGTGACACAAACAAATTAGGTTCGTCAATGTGATATTGTGTTTCATTATTGGTCATGAATTACTGTTATTTTTTTTTTTTTTTTTTTTAATCACACGGCCACCACCGTGATATACACGATAGAT
>NZ_JAAGPO010000411.1:0-2796 GCF_017104825.1 Burkholderia sp. Ac-20345
TCCGCGCGCGGCCGTATTCGTTCGCGATCGCCTCGGGCAGCGCGACGTGGCGGCCGATGTCGACGCCGGCGTTCGCGCGGATCTCGTCGCGAATCGCGAACGCATTCGCCTGCGCGCGCGCCTCGGCGAGCAGCGCGGAGCGCACATAGCGTGGCGTCGAGCCGTAGTCGAGCCGGAGCGTACCGGTCGCGGCCTCGACCGCATGGCCGGCTTCGTGCGCGAGCACGTAAACCATCGATCCGGTCGAGCGCAGGCCGCCGTCGATCGTGATGCGCCGCTGCTGCGTGTCGATCTTGCTGCCTGCGCCGGCCTTGCCGCGCACGACTTTCCATCCCGCGCCGCGCACGAGCTGCAACTGCTGCGACAGCAGGCTCGACGCATCGATCAGGCGATAGGCTTCCTTCGGCAGCGGCGCGCCGCCGAAGCGCATCCGTACGCGCGTGACGATCGACGGCTTCTGCACGAACGCGTCGGGTGCAGGCGTTTCGGCGAGTTCGGGATGCGCGAGTTCGATGTTGCCGCGCTCGAGCCCTTGCGTCAGTGCGCGCTCGATGACCGAGAGGCGCTGCAGCGCGGTGAAATGCTCGCCCGCGCCCATGCCGATCGGGCCCGGGTCGCTCAGCAGGAAATCGCCGCGGCGCGTGAACAACCCCTGCAGGTCGAAGCCGATGCCCGTGCGTTCGACGACTTCGCGAATCTGCCGGATGTGCTCGAGCGCGGCACGCGACACCACGCGCGGCAGCGCGCCCGTCTCGAAGCCGAAGCTGTGGAACACGCCGAGCGGCCGGTACAGCACCGCGACGCGGTTGAGGGCGGAGAACGGGCCGCTCATCGTCAGGGTTTGCAGGCCGTACGAGGCGAGATCGTCGAGCGCGATGCTTTCGTCGATCGCCGCGTCAAGCTGGCGGCCCTCCGACGTATGCGGGCCTTTGTCGTACACCGCGAGCGCGGCGTCGTGACCGAGTGCGAACACGGTTTTCTCGCCGCCGCTGCCGAGCAGTTCGCCGACGTGACGGTCGACGTCGATCCGCCTGGCCGGATGACCTTCGACGTGCACGCCTTCGGCGTCGGCCGTCAGTGGGCCGAGGTCGTGCGGCGCCGCGGGCGCCGGGTCGAAGCGGCGGAACGTGTCGGTGTCGAGCAGCGCCGCGTGCTCGCCGACCGCGCGTCCGGGCGGCGCGTACACCGGGCGCTGCCACAGGTTCGCGAGCTGCGCGGCGGCCGCATCGCCACCGTGCTTCGCGGACAGCACGATCGAATAGCCGTCCTGGATGATGAACGCGGGTGCCTGGTCGAGCGCGTATTCGTGCACGCCGACCGGGTGGCCGCCGGCGAGCAGCGTGCCGTCCGGCAGCGTGTCGGCGTGCAGCATCAGCACGCCTTCGTCCTGCATCACCGTGAAGTGGCGGCTGCGCGCCGCCTGCAGATCCGCGATGGCCGGCACCGGCCCGTCACCGAACGGCGACGCGTATTCGGCATGCGCCTGGCTCCACGCCACGCGTTCGTCGAAGCTGCGCACGCCGCGCGGCGCGTCGCCGGTCTCGCGCATCTGCGGCGCGGGCATCCGGCGCGGAATGCCGCCGCGGCGCTTCTGGCGGGCCCATACGTCGTTGTAGAACTCGCGGTAGGTCTCGCCGTCGCGGCCCGACACAGGCGCGTCGGCGAACGCATCGACGAGCCGGCCGACCGTGCCCGCGTAGTCGTGCGACGGCGCGCGCCACACGTTGCCTTCGTGCTCGATCGCGTCGGGCAGCCGCACGTGTGCGGCGATGTCGCCGCCGCCGGCCAGCTGGATCTCGTAGCGCGCCTCGAACGCGTTGATCTGCGCGCGTGCCTCGGCTTCGAGCGCCTTGCGCGTGAAGCCGCTGCGGTTGCGATAGTCGAGGTTCAGCACGCCGGCCATCGCCTCGACCGCATGCCGCGCTTCGTGCGCGAGTGTGTACGTGATGCTGCCCGGGTGCTGGAGGGCGCCGTCGATCGTCACGCGGCGCTTGCGCGGATCGATGCGGCTGCCGCCGCCGCGCTTGCCGAGCGTCACGCGCCAGCCGGCGTCCTGCAACATGCGCAGTTGAGTCGCGAGCGTGCCGGACTGCATTGCCAGCGCCTGCGCGGCTTCGGGCAGCGCCGCGCCGCCAAAGCGCATCTGCATCCGCGTGATCCAGCCGGGGTTCGGCGCCGCAGGGTCGGGCGGCGGCGTTTCCGTCATTTCCGGATGCGCGGCGGCGAGCCCGATATCGTCGTTCGCGGCGGACGGCCGCTCGCCGGCTGCGTTCGTGCGGGCGGTCTTGCCGTCGGCGCCGGCGTCTGCCGCCTTGCCGGCGGGGGCGCTGTCGGTGCCCGTGTCGTGTTCCGCCGTACGTTCGACGGTGGCGGGACGCTCCGGCTTGACGAGCACGAGCACGCGATTTGGTGCGCTGAAAATGCCGTCGAGCGCGCTGACGGGTTCGGCCGTCGCGGCCGGGCGCGGCAGTGCCGGTTCGTTCGGACCGCGCTTGCCGGCGAGCACGATCACCGTGTCGTCGGCGGCGGCAGGGCGGGGCGTTGCCGGCGAGGCTTCTTCAGCCGCGGCCGCGGCGCCGCCGGGCATGCCGGATTCGGCCGACGCGGCTTCCGGCGCGGGATCGAAGCGCAGGACACGTGCGCCCGCGTGCAGTTGGCCGTCGGGGCCGAACGCGTCGGGCGCGGCCGCATAGACGGGTTTCTGCCAGCGGTTCGCGAGTTCGGGCGCGAGTGCCGCGTCGTGCTCGCCCGCGACGACGATCACGGGTTCCTCGAGATCCTGCGGACGCAGCGCGG
>NZ_JAAGPO010000412.1:0-3082 GCF_017104825.1 Burkholderia sp. Ac-20345
TTGATCCCACGGATGGAAGCCCGGCCGGAAGAAGCTCAGCCATTCGCCGGCGATGCGCGGGAACAGCCCGCGGCGCGGCCCGTACAGGAACGCGATCATCCGCAGCATGCCGCGCACGTGATGGCCGGCGCCGCGATCGCGCCACAGCAGCGTCGCGTGCATCAGGAACACGGTCGGCCAGAACGTCAGCGTCGTCAGCAGATACACGCCGATGCGGATCAGGTAACGGCGCAGCCCCGGTTCCATCGCGGCATTCCATACATCGAACGACACGGCCTTGTGCTCGGTTTCCTCGAGCGCGTGCCAGATCCACATCTGGCGGTAGCCCTCGACCGAGCCGTCGAGGCGCGTCGGGTCGCGCAGCAGCCAGTCGGCAAGCATCGCCGTGTAGTGCTCCGCCGCGACCGTATGGGCGAGCTGCACCGAATGCGGGAGCTTGCGCTTCATGTAGCCGAGCACCGTCCACACGCGCTTGTCGAGCTTGCGTGCGGGCAGGTGGTTCGCCTGCATCAGCTCGTTGTACTCGATGTGCTCGCGCGTGTGCATCGCCTCCTGGCCAATGAAGCCGAGCACCTGCTGCTTCAGCACCGGATCGTCGATCCGGTCGCGGTAGTTGCGCACCGAATCCATGAAGAAGCGCTCGCCGGCCGGGAACAGCAGCGACAGCGCGTTGAAGAAATGGGTCACGTGCGACCCGAGGCCATGCCAGTCCTTCGCGCGTTCGACCGGCAGGTCGAAGCGCAGGTCGCGGCGCACCGGCATGATCCCGGCTGCGGTGGCGGAAGCGGCTGACTTCATGTTCATCGTTCTCCTGGTTCCGGAGCGGCCCGGCGCGTCACTCGACGCGGCCGGCGCAGGCCCGGGCGGCGCGTCGCGCACCGCCAAAATCTTGACATCGACAGATGTAAAGATAGGCCGCCCGCAGCGGCGCGCGCAAGCCGCGCGGTAGATGCGCGCTTCCAAACAGGGCACGGTCGAAAAGGCGGAAAAAACGGCGTTCGAACGGCATCCGGACGGGGCGGGATTCGAACGCGCGCGGCGGCTCGCGAGCGGTACGCGCTGACCCGCGCGGTGCGATGGCGGCGGCCCGAAAGCCCCGTGTGGCGGGCGTTTCGCGGCATCCGGCGAAGCGGCGCGGCGCGCTACCGAGCGCCCCGGTAGCACCGATTCATACACCCGTCGCACTCGCGCGGTGCAACCGCGATTGCGAGGCTCGCGAAAAATTCAAACACGCGTTCCATTTGCGTTTCGGACGATCGCGGCCGAGGTGGTCCGCCGCCGCCCGCGACACGCGTGCGACCGGCCGAAAACCACGAGCGGCGGCCCGCTGCGCGCTCGCCTACAATAGCGGTTTTACCCATCCTTTTTCAGGAGAAGTCATGTCTGTCATCACGACCGAATCGGGCCTCAAATACGAAGACCTGACCGAAGGCACCGGCGACGTAGCGCAAGCCGGCCAGACCGTCAGCGTCCACTACACGGGCTGGCTGACCGACGGTCAGAAATTCGACTCGAGCAAGGATCGCAACGACCCGTTCGCGTTCGTGCTCGGCGGCGGCATGGTCATCAAGGGCTGGGACGAAGGCGTGCAGGGCATGAAGGTCGGCGGCGTGCGTCGCCTGACGATTCCGCCGCAACTCGGCTACGGCCCGCGCGGTGCAGGCGGCGTGATTCCGCCGAATGCCACGCTCGTGTTCGAAGTCGAACTGCTCGACATCTGACACCGCACTCGAGCCGCTAGCTGACGCCCTGCCTCATGGCACACCTTCCGTCCCCCACCGTCGCGCTGCAACGCTACGACACGCTCGAGGCGTCGGACGTGCACGACTTTCACCAGATCGTGCTCGGCATCGACGGCGCGATGGTGATGGCGGTGGACGGCGTCAGCCAGCGGCTCGACCGGCATGGCGCGTGGCTGGTTCCAGCCGGCGCGCGCCACGATTACGCGGGGCTTGGCGAGAACCGCCAGCTCGTGCTCAATCTTCCCCTCGCATCGCTCGCGGTGCCGCAGCGGCTGTTCGACAGCGCGCGCGCCGTGGCGATCGATCCGGCACTGACGTCGCTGGTCGCGCAGATCGCGGCCGCCGCCGCGCAACTCGAAGCACCCGCCGGCGACGCGCAGCACGCGGCCGCGCACCGTTTCCAGTGGCAGGCCGCCGCGCGGCTGTGCGGCGCGCTGATCGACGAACGCGACATCGCCGCGCCCGCCTCGGGCCTCGATTTCGCGCGCATCGACCGCTGGCTGCGCGCACGGCTCGCGGAGCCGCTACGCATCGCCGATCTCGCCGCGCACTGCGGCTACGGGATGCGCCGCTTTCATCAACTGTTCGTCGACGCATTCGGCGAAACGCCGCATCGCTACCTGCAGCGGCTCAGGCTCGACGCGGCCGTGATCCTGCTCGCGGACGGCCGGTATCCGCTCGTCGATATCGCCGGGATGGTCGGCTTCGCGGATCAAAGCACGTTCACGCACGCTTTCACGAAGCGCTTCGGCGTTGCGCCGGGTCGCTGGCGCGGCGAGCGGCATTGAACGCCGCCGCGGTCCCGCGCTGAACACGCGTCAACGCACGTAGCGGCACGGTTCGGCAAACCGCGTTCACGCCGGCCCGGCCGCAGCATTCGTCGTTCCCGCTTCGTTCCCGCTCGCTACCCCACTGCTTCGCATCTGGCGTTTCGACACTTCACGCTCCGCTGAAACATCGCCTGCCGGCCGCGTCCTACGATTGACGCATGAATACGACCGCCCCCACCCCTGGCTTCCCGCCCGCGCTCGCCCGCGTCGTCGCGACCGTCAGCACCGGTTTCGTCGTCACGCAGCTCGACGTGACGATCGTCAACATCGCGCTCGCGCATCTCGCCGGCGACCTGCGCTTGCCGGTCGCCGGCCTGCAATGGGTCGTCGATGCGTACACGCTCGCGTTCGCGGTACTGATGCTGTCGGGCGGCGCGCTCGGCGACCGCTTCGGCGCGCGCCGCCTGTACATCGCCGGCCTCATGCTGTTCGCGCTGGCGTCGCTCGCGTGCGGCGCCGCGAGCACGCCCGCGTGGCCGCTTCCTGTCCGTGGGGGTGATGTCGGCTGTA
>NZ_JAAGPO010000413.1:0-2949 GCF_017104825.1 Burkholderia sp. Ac-20345
CCCGGCTCGGGCGCCGGGCCCGCGCGCGACACGAGCAGCGCGGCGGCCGCGTCGCCGTAGCCGACCAGGTCGCCGAACTGGCGGAAGAACGGGTAGAGCCACTTGTCGCTGAGGATCACGAGCGCCTGGTCGCCTTCGTCGAGCAGGCCGTCGAGCAGCATCAGCGCCGAATACCAGCCGAGCGTGCCGTTCTGGCCGAGCGCGAACGGCGTCACGTGCTGCAGGCCAAGCTCGTACTGCATGCGCCCGACGACCGAGTCGCCGATGCCTTCGTTGAGCGCGCAGCTCGCGACGATCACGTGGGTCGTGCGGGCCAGTTGCCCGGAGCCGAGCTGGTCGCGCAGGTCGAGCGCCGCATCGGCGGCGAGATCGGCAAGGCTGCGCCCGGGCGGCGCGACCCGCAGCGTGGGCCGCCCGCCCGGCGCGAGGCGCGTGCCTTCGTCTGGCGTCAGCGCACCCATCCCGCGCGGCCGCGCGAAGCGTGCCTGCGGCAGCAGCAGGTGGCGGTAGCCGGGATGGCGTTCCTGCGCCTGGATCGCGCTGAACACGACCGCGGGCGGCAGCACCACGACGCCGCCCGACAGGGCCAGCGTGCCGGGCTCGGCGACGCGGCGCGCGCCGAGGCAGGTTTCATCGAGCGTCGACAGGGTCATGCGGCGGTCTCCTCGTTCGTGCGCGCGAACGCGTCGCGATACTGGTTTTTTAGCGCGGGGCGGTCGATCTTGCCGTTCGGGTTGCGCGGCAATGCCGGCAGCGGCTCGACGACGAGCGGGCTCATGTAGGTCGGCAATGCGTCGCGGCAGGCGCGCGCGATGTCGGCGCGGCATGCATCGGCGTCGAGCGTCGATACGACGCACGCGGCGATCGCCTCGCCGAGCGACGCGTGCGGCACGCCGAACACCGCCGCCTCGCGGATGTGAGGCAGCGCGAACAGCACGTCCTCGACTTCGGTCGGGCTCACGCGATAGCCGGAGGTCTTGATCATGTCGTCGCCGCGCGCGACGAAATACAGGTAGCCGTCCGCGTCGCGGCGCACGATGTCGCCGGACCACACGGCGACGTCGGGGCGCGGGATCTCGCCGTGCCGGCGCGGCAGCGGGCGAAAGCGCTGTGCGGTCAGCTCGGGCCGGTTCCAGTACCCGAGCGTGACGAACGCGCCGCGATGCACGAGTTCGCCGGGCTCGTCGGCCGCGCATTCGTTGCCGTCCGCGCGCAGCACGAGGATCTCCGCGTTCGGCACGGCCTTGCCGATCGACGTCGGGCGCAGTGCGGCGTCGGCCGGCGGCAGGTACGTCGAGCGGAACGCTTCGGTCAATCCGTACATCAGGTAAGGTGCGGCGTTCGTGAACAGCGCCTGCAGGCGGTGCAGCAGCGGCGTCGCGAGATGCCCGCCGGTGTTCGCGAAGCGGCGGATCCGCGTGCGCGCCGTGTCGCTCCAGCCGGCCGACGCGAGCTGCATCCACAACGGCGGCACGCCGGTGATCGACGTCACGCCGAACGCGTCGCAATGGCGCGGCACTTCGGTGGGCTGCAGGAAGTCGAGCGGCGCATAGCACGCGCCGGACGCCAGCGCGGTCGTGAGCTGGCTCAGGCCCGCGTCGAAGCTGAGCGGCAGCACCCCGAGCACGACGTCGTCGTCGGCCAGCCCCTGGTACGCGGCGACGCTGTACGCGCCCGACACCAGGTTGCGATGCGACACGACCACGCCTTTCGGCTTGCCGGTCGACCCGGACGTGTAGAGCAGGGCGGCGGGATCGTCGTCCACCGGCCGGCCGGAGAGGGCCGGTTCCGGTGTGTCGGTGCCGGCCGCGTTGATCGCATCGGCCAGTTCCTCGATCAGCATCGCGCGGGCGCCGACGAGCGCGGCGAGCGCAGGCAGGCGCTTCAATCGCTGCACGCCGGTCATGAACAGCGCCGCGCCGCTGTCGGCGACGATGTGTTCGATCTGCGCTTCCTTCAACTGCGGATTGACTGGCACGAAGATCGCGCCGAGCGCGTTGGCCGCGAGCATCGCGACCACGGTTTCGATGCGTTTCGGCGCGTAGATCGCGACGCGCTCGCCGGGCTGCACGCCGCGCGACGCGAGCGCGGCGGCGGCACGGCGGACCGCGCGTGCGAGCTGTTCGTAGGTCATCGTGCCGCCGCCGTCGGCATACGCGGGGTGTTGCGGCCAGCGCGCGGCGCCATGTTCGAGCAGGTCGGCGACGCTGATCAGGGCGTTCATGATCGGCTCCTCTCTCAGGTTGGTCTAGGCAGGCCGCACGTACACGTGCGCGGCTTCGTGGGACAGGAAATGCGCCATCGAGTACGTGCGGTGATACGCGCCGCAGCGCGCGAACACGGCGATGTCGCCGACCTGCGGCGGGGCGCCCGTATCGTCGCGGCCGATCACGTCCGCGCGGCTGCAGGTGCTGCCGACATAGATCGTCGGCACGCCACGCGCCGGCTGCGCGGGCGTGCGGCGCACGAGCGACGGCGCGGCGAGGCGGCGCATCACCGATTCGGTCTGCGCGAGCAGGAACGCATGCGACAGCCCGCCGTCGCAGACGGCGATCGTGCGGTCCTGCCACGTCTTCACCGCGACGACGCGCGTCGCGAACACGCCCGCATCGGCAAAGATCGCGCGGCCGGATTCGTGTGCGAGCGAGTACTGGCCGGCCAGCGGGGCGAGCGCGGCGGCATAGCGCTCGAACGCGGCGTCGCCCGGGTGATCGTCGGCGAAGCCGCCGCCGAGGCTCAGCGACGCGAGCGGGGCGCCGTTGGCGGGTGCGAGATCGCGGGCGAGCGCCGCGAGCCGTTCGGGCAGCACGAGCGTGTCGGGTTGCGTCGGGTCCTGGCGGATGAACGAATGCGGGCCGGAGAACACGTGCAGCCCGGCTACCGGCAGGCCGGCGGCGGCGAGCGTGCGCACCGCGTCGTGCGCCTCGTTCGGCGTCATCCCGAAGTGGT
>NZ_JAAGPO010000414.1:0-3009 GCF_017104825.1 Burkholderia sp. Ac-20345
TCCGTCAGGCGGCCGCGCGCACGGCCGAGCGTGGCAGGATCGACCGGATGCGACGCAACCGCGCATGCGATGCCGTTCGTCGTGGCACGCAGCGTGTGTGCGACGCGCAATGCGCGGTCGAGCAGTGCGGCGGCCGCATCGGTGGGTACGTCGCCGTCACCGCCGGCATCGACGAAGCGCAACGGCACGTCGAGCGTTTGCGCCGCTTCTTCAAGCACGCCATCACCGATTGCCGATGCGGGCGCGACGATGGCCGCGAGCGCCAGCCGCGCGAGACCTTGCGCATCGAGAGCGGCGTCGATGCGCGCAGCGAGCGCTTCATCGCCGTGGATAGCCTGCGCATCGACGCCGACCACCACGCTGCGCGGATGAATCACCAGTTCGTCGCGCGTGCCGCGCCATGCATCGGGAGTCACACGGATCGCGTGCGCGGCCGCATCGTCGCGCGGCAGCGCGACATCTTCGAGCCACGGCGCCGCGCTGTCGATGCGCGTCGACGCGCCCGCGAGCAGATCGGACACAAAGCGCTTGCCCTGCGCGAGATCGGCGAGCGCATAGCCTTCCGGCGGATTGAGCACGCACGCGCCGAAACGCAGTTCGCCGCTGGTCGTGATCGCCGGTGCAACACCAACGCATGCGGCGATTTCTCGCGCCATCACGTTGACACCTGTCAGTCCGCCGAGCAGCGGCACGACGGCCGAACCGTCTTCCGCCACCGCGAGCACGGGCGGCTCGACGCCCTTGTCGGCCAGTGCAGGGGCGATGCAGCGGATCACGATGCCGGCCGCGCACAGCGCGACGATCGGCAGCCCGCGTGCATAGAGTTCACGCAGGTGCGCGCCGAGATCGTCGAACGGCACGTCGGCCGCGACGCGCGCTGCGAGGCCATGCACGAGTGCACCCGGATAGCGCGCCTGGATGCGCCGCGCGGTATCGAGCGCGCCCGCGCCGAGAATCACGATCGCGGGCGGAGTCGTCATCCTTGCCATTTTTCCCCCGGCACGACGAGCAGCGAGAAATACGGCGACGCCATCGGATCGACTTCGTCGAGCGGCACGATGCGCTGGCTCGCCATCGTCGCGCGCTCGACATACAGCGCGCGCTTCGCGAGCCCCAGCTCGTCGAGCACACGCCGCACCTTGTCGAAATTGCGACCGAGCTTCATCACGACGGCCGCGTCGGCCTGCGCGAGCCGCGTGCGCAATTCATGCTCGGGCAGCACGCCCGACAGCACCGACAGACTCTGGTTGCGATAGACAAGCGGCTGGCCGAGCACGGCCGTGCCGCCGAGCATCGCGCATACGCCGGGGATCACCTCGGTGTCGTAGCGCGGCGCAAGGCGGTCATGCAGGTACATGTACGAGCCGTAGAAGAACGGATCGCCTTCGCAGATCACCGCGACGTCGCGCCCTGCATCGAGGTGCGCGGCAACGATCTCGGCGGCCGTATCGTAGAAGTCGGCGATCACCGTCTCGTAGCACAGCGGCGGCGGCAGCGCCTCGGTCGTCACCGGATAGACGAGCGGCAGTTGCGTCTGCGCGTCCTGCAGATGCGCTTCGACGATGCCGTACGCATTGCCTTTCTTGCCCTTCGCGACGAAGTACGCGACCACGGGCGCGGCCTGCAGCACGCGCAGCGCCTTGATCGTCATCAGTTCAGGATCGCCGGGGCCGACGCCGACCCCGAACAGGCGTCCGCGCGCGGTCGTCATTCGACCTCCGTCGCGAGCGCATTGACCGCCGCCGCCGCCATCGCGCTGCCGCCGCGCCGGCCGAGCAGCGCGACGTACGGCACGCCGCGGCTGTCGGCATCGAGCAGTGCCTTCGATTCGGCCGCGCCGATGAAGCCGACCGGGAAACCGAGGATCAGAGCGGGGCGCGGCGCGCCTGCATCGATCATGTCGAGCAGGTGGAACAGCGCGGTCGGCGCATTGCCGATCACGACGACGCTGCCCGCGAGATGCGGACGCCACAGTTCGAGCGCGGCGGCCGAACGCGTGTTGCCGAGATGTCGCGCGAGATCGGGCACCTCGGGCTCGCCGAGCGTGCAGATCACGCGGTTGTCGGCCGGCAGCCGCGCACGCGTGATGCCTTCGGCGACCATTCTTGCGTCGCACAGGATCGGCGCGCCGGCCGCAAGGGCCGTGCGGCCCGCCGCGCCGGCACCGGCCGAGAAGCGCAGGTCGTAGACGACGTCGACCATCCCGCACGCATGGATCACGCGCACCGCGAGTTTCTCGAGGTCGGGCGGAACCTGCGACAGGTCGGCCTCGGCGCGGATCGTCGCGAACGACTGGCGGTAGATTTCCTGCCCGTCGCGAATGTAGTCAAGCATCGGTGGTGTCCTGGCTGTGCCGCGTGCCCGTCAAACGGGCCGCGGCCTGGTCAATCGTCAGATGGCGCGCGAGCGGGGCGCCAAGGCCCGCAGCGGCGTCGCGCCGGTAAAGGTCATAGTGCGCGGGCGCAACCGCGACGAGCGTGTACGTCGCGGGATGCGGCAGCGCGCAGTGGCGTTCGCAGCCGGTCAGGTGCACGTCGACCGCATGGCCGATGCGCGCGGCGAGCGCGAGCGCGTCGTGTTTCGTGTCGGCGTGCGCCTTCGCGCAGCCCGCGCTGCCGGTGCATGCAACGAGCGTCGCCAGCGGGTCGGACGACACGCAGACGAGGCCGAGCGACGCGAGCGCATCGAGCGTGGCCGGCGCGCGTTCGCGCGATACGCGATGCAGGAACACGCCTTGCCATGGCGTCATCGACAGCGTGCTGTCGCCGTCGGTTTCGGCCAGCGCGGCGAGCTGTTCCAGTTGCGATGCATCGAGCCGGCCGAGCACGAATTGCGCGCCGACGTTGCAGCGCGCCGCATCGAGCGACGGACGCACGCCGAAACGCAGCGCCGGTGCGGTGTGCGTGCGGCGCCAGCCGGCGAGCGCCGGATCGGCCGCGAGCGGGAAGGGCAAATAATGCTGCGCGCGTTCGAGCAACGCGCGTTCGCCGCATATTGCGAGCAGCGCGC
>NZ_JAAGPO010000415.1:0-2694 GCF_017104825.1 Burkholderia sp. Ac-20345
TGTTCGCGTCGCCGATCACCGGCGCGTTGACGGGTTCGGTCGCCGACGCCGCGGCAGCCACGGCCGCGGCCTCGTTCTTCGGGTTCTGGCGATCGACGAGGAAGAAGTCGAGCACGCGGCGCGCGATCGGGCCGGCGGCCTGCGCACCCCAGCCGCCGTTCTCGACGACCAGCGCGACAGCGATCTGCGGATGGTCGACCGGCGCGTAGGCGATGAACAGCGCGTGGTCGCGCAGGTGCTCGGCGAGCAGGTGGCCCTTGTAGTTGGAGCCTTGCAGCGAGAACACCTGCGCGGTACCGGTCTTGCCGGCGGCGAGGTACGGCGCGCCGCGGAACACCTTGTACGCGGTGCCGGACGGGTTCTCGATCACGTTCTCCATCCCGCGCTTCACGACGTCGATGTCGGCCTGCTTGAGCGGGATCACTTCGCTTTCCTTCGGCACGGTCAGGCGGCGCCCGCGCGTGATCGGATCCTCGACTTCCTTCACGAGGTGGGGCTTCATCACGACGCCGTTGTTCGCGAGCGTCGCGGTCGCGTGCGCGAGCTGCAGGATCGTGAACGAGTTGTAGCCCTGGCCGATCCCGAGGCTGATCGTCTCGCCGTCGAACCACTTCTGCTGCGCGGCCTTCTTGAACGCCTTCTTCTTCCAGTCGGTCGACGGCAGGATCCCGCGCGCCTCGCCCTGGATGTCGATCCCGGTGATCTGGCCGAAGCCGAACGGCTTCATGAAGTTCGCGATCGAGTTCACGCCGAGGTCGCGCGCGAGCATGTAGAAGTAGGTGTCGTTCGACACCATGATCGCCTTGTTCATGTCGACCCAGCCCTGGCCCGAGCGCACGTCGTTGCGGAACGTGTGGCCGCCGAACGTGAAGTAGCCGGGATCCTGGAAGCCCCAGCCCGGCGTGCGCTTGCCGAGCGTCAGGCCGGCGAGCGCCATGAACGGCTTGTACGTCGAGCCGGGCGGGTAGGTGCCGTGCAGCGGGCGGTTCAGCAGCGGCTTGTCGGTCGAGTTGTTCAGCTCGTCCCAGGTCTGCTGGTCGATGCCGTCGACGAACGAGTTCGGGTCGAAGCTCGGTGACGACACGAACGCGAGCACGTCGCCCGTCTTCGGCTCGATCGCGACGAGCGCGCCGCGCTTGCCGGCGAACGCCTGCTCGGCGACCTGTTGCAGCCCGATGTCGAGCGACAGCACGAGGTTGTTGCCGGGCGTCGCCTGCGTGCGCGACAGCGTGCGCACGGGCCGGCCGCCGGCCGTCACCTCGACTTCCTCGAAGCCCGTCAGCCCGTGCAGCTCGGTCTCGTAGCTCTGCTCGACGCCGATCTTGCCGATGTAGTCGGTGCCCTTGTAGTTGTTCGCGTCGCGGCGCGGATCGTAGTTTTCCTGGTCGCTGTCGTTGTCGTCGCTCATCGCGTCGATGCGATCCTGGTCGCGCTTCGAAATCCGGCCGATGTAGCCGATCACGTGTGCGGCCGTCGTGCCGAGCGGATATTGGCGGAACAGCCGCGCGCGCACGTCGACGCCGGGGAAGCGGAAACGCTGCGCGGTGAAGCGCGCGACTTCCGCGTCGGTGAGCCGCGTGCGGATCGGCAGGCTCTCGAAGTTCTTCGAATCTTCCTGCAGCTTCTTGAAGCGGCGGCGGTCGCGCGCGTCGATCGGGATGATCTCGGACAGCTTGTCGATCGTGTTGTCGAGCGTGCCGTCGAGCTTCGACGGCGTGATCTCGAGCGTATAGGCCGAATAGTTCTTCGCGAGGATCACGCCGTTGCGGTCGGTGATGATCCCGCGGTTCGGCACGATCGGCGCAACGGAGATGCGGTTTTCCTCGGCCTGCAGCGCGTATTTGCCGTGCTGCATCAGCTGCAGGTAGAAGAAGCGGCTCGCGAGCAGCCCGAAGCAGACGAACACGAACACGCCCGCCGCCGCGACGCGCAGGCGGAACTTCGAGAGCTGCTGTTGAGTGTCGTTGAATTCGGTCATGCGATTAGGAGCGATCTGACCCACGCACGCCGTGCGGGCGCGGGCGAGGTGCCGCCCCGGAGCGCGGCGCGCGGCGGGCGTGGAGGCGGCGGGTATTCAAGGCAGGCCCCTGGCTCAGATGGGGCGCGTATCGTCCGGATCGACCGGGCGGCGTTGCGGCATCAGCAGCAGGTGGCTCGCGATCGGCCACAGCGCGGCCTCGACGAAGCCGTCGACCAGATAGCGCCAGCCCGGGAACGCGGCGCCCATCACGAGGCGGATCACGAACGGTACGAGCTGCGCGACGACCAGCAACGGCGTGACGTACAGCACCTGCACGCCGATCGGCATCCACAGCACGCGGCGGTGGATCGTGATCGCGCCGTACGACAGCAGCGTATAGGCGAGCGCATGCTCGCCGAGCAGCCCCGCGTCATGCACGTCCATCAGGATGCCGAGCGTGAATGCGACGCCCATCCCGACCTTGCGCGGCTGGTGGATGTTCCAGAACAGCAGCACGAGCGCGACGAAGTCGGGCACGCCGGGCAGGCGGCCCCACGGCATCAGGTTCAGCAGGAACGCGGCGGCGAGGCTGAAGACGATGAAGTACGGGTTGACCGGCTGCAGGATGTATTGCGGGCGATTCATCGCTGGGCTCCTGATTGCCCGGCCGCGGGCTTCGCGGGCGTGGCGGCGGGCTTGGCTGGAGCGGCCGGTGCCGCAGGCGCGGGCTTCGC
>NZ_JAAGPO010000416.1:0-239 GCF_017104825.1 Burkholderia sp. Ac-20345
TTAAAAAAAAAAAAAAACCAACTAACTCATTGATTATTAAAGTCTGATATAGTTTACGCTGAAATGAGCTTCATTTATATCTTACACTCCAAGCCTGCATCCATCTGAATGTACCTTCATATCAACTGATCTAACTTGTGATAGACTACCTCAAGATGATATACCTCAACAAGACATCTTAACACGTTACCACCTCTGCATACATCACGTGTCACGCTACTCTCACTTGCTGTATGCTA
>NZ_JAAGPO010000417.1:0-3153 GCF_017104825.1 Burkholderia sp. Ac-20345
TGGCTTAGGGAGCCTGACGATTACCTACTTTCACACGGGAATCCGCACTATCATCGGCGTAGAGTCGTTTCACGGTCCTGTTCGGGATGGGAAGGGGTGGGACCGACTCGCTATGGTCATCAGGCAAAGAGGGTTGTTGTGCTGACTTCGCAGCACAACCAATCTTGGAAGAAGCAGTAATTTTGAGTTGTGTGTATCACACACGAGAATCCAACCAATCCGACGCGCTCTGTAGCGCGAAACAGACTTGTTATAGGATCAAGCCTTACGGGCAATTAGTATCAGTTAGCTGAACGCATTACTGCGCTTACACACCTGACCTATCAACGTCCTGGTCTCGAACGACCCTTCAAGGGGATCTAGTCCCCAGGGATATCTCATCTTAAGGCGAGTTTCCCGCTTAGATGCTTTCAGCGGTTATCTCTTCCGAACATAGCTACCCGGCGATGCCACTGGCGTGACAACCGGTACACCAGAGGTTCGTCCACTCCGGTCCTCTCGTACTAGGAGCAGCCCCCTTCAAATATCCAACGCCCACGGCAGATAGGGACCAAACTGTCTCACGACGTTTTAAACCCAGCTCACGTACCTCTTTAAATGGCGAACAGCCATACCCTTGGGACCGGCTACAGCCCCAGGATGAGATGAGCCGACATCGAGGTGCCAAACACCGCCGTCGATATGAACTCTTGGGCGGTATCAGCCTGTTATCCCCAGAGTACCTTTTATCCGTTGAGCGATGGCCCTTCCATACAGAACCACCGGATCACTATGACCTGCTTTCGCACCTGCTCGACTTGTCGGTCTCGCAGTTAAGCACGCTTATGCCATTGCACTATCAGCACGATTTCCGACCGTACCTAGCGTACCTTCGTACTCCTCCGTTACGCTTTGGGAGGAGACCGCCCCAGTCAAACTGCCTACCATGCACTGTCCCCGACCCGGATCACGGGCCAAGGTTAGAACCTCAAACAAACCAGGGTGGTATTTCAAGGACGGCTCCACCGAAACTAGCGTTCCGGTTTCATAGCCTCCCACCTATCCTACACAGATCGGTTCAAAGTCCAATGCAAAGCTACAGTAAAGGTTCATGGGGTCTTTCCGTCTAGCCGCGGGTAGATTGCATCATCACAAACACTTCAACTTCGCTGAGTCTCGGGAGGAGACAGTGTGGCCATCGTTACGCCATTCGTGCAGGTCGGAACTTACCCGACAAGGAATTTCGCTACCTTAGGACCGTTATAGTTACGGCCGCCGTTTACCGGGACTTCAATCAAGAGCTTGCACCCCATCATTTAATCTTCCGGCACCGGGCAGGCGTCACACCCTATACGTCCACTTTCGTGTTTGCAGAGTGCTGTGTTTTTATTAAACAGTCGCAGCCACCAGTTTATTGCAACCCCTTCACCCTTTGCCCGCAGGGGCATCAAGCTACAAGGGCGTACCTTATCCCGAAGTTACGGTACCAATTTGCCGAGTTCCTTCTCCCGAGTTCTCTCAAGCGCCTTAGAATACTCATCTCGCCCACCTGTGTCGGTTTGCGGTACGGTCATCATTAGACTGAAGCTTAGAGGCTTTTCTTGGAACCACTTCCAATTGCTTCGCTCCCTAAGGAGCTCGCGCCACACCCTTGAATTCCGCGCCCGGATTTGCCTAAGCGCCTTCTCCAATGCAGCGACCGGGACTTCCAACACCCGGACAACCTTCCGCGATCCGTCCCCCCATCGCATCTAACAATGGTGCAGGAATATTGACCTGCTTCCCATCAGCTACGCATTTCTGCCTCGCCTTAGGGGCCGACTCACCCTACGCCGATGAACGTTGCGTAGGAAACCTTGGGCTTACGGCGAGGGGGCCTTTCACCCCCTTTATCGCTACTCATGTCAGCATTCGCACTTCCGATACCTCCAGCACGCTTTTCAACGCACCTTCGCAGGCTTACGGAACGCTCTCCTACCATGCACATAAATGTGCATCCGCAGCTTCGGTATATAGCTTAGCCCCGTTACATCTTCCGCGCAGGACGACTCGATCAGTGAGCTATTACGCTTTCTTTAAAGGGTGGCTGCTTCTAAGCCAACCTCCTGACTGTTTTAGCCTTCCCACTTCGTTTCCCACTTAGCTATATTTGGGGACCTTAGCTGGCGGTCTGGGTTGTTTCCCTCTTGACACCGGACGTTAGCACCCGATGTCTGTCTCCCGTGATTGCACTCTTCGGTATTCGGAGTTTGCTATGGCGGGGTAATCCGCAATGGACCCCCCAACCATGACAGTGCTCTACCCCCGAAGGTGAGACACGAGGCACTACCTAAATAGTTTTCGGAGAGAACCAGCTATTTCCAAGTTTGTTTAGCCTTTCACCCCTATCCACAGCTCATCCCCTAACTTTTCAACGTTAGTGGGTTCGGACCTCCAGTACGTGTTACCGCACCTTCATCCTGGCCATGGATAGATCACTTGGTTTCGGGTCTACGCCCAGCAACTGAACGCCCTATTCGGACTCGCTTTCGCTACGCCTGCCCTATACGGTTAAGCTTGCTACTGAACGTAAGTCGCTGACCCATTATACAAAAGGTACGCCGTCACCCCTTACGAGGCTCCGACTGTTTGTATGCATGCGGTTTCAGGATCTATTTCACTCCCCTCCCGGGGTTCTTTTCACCTTTCCCTCACGGTACTGGTTCACTATCGGTCGATCACGAGTATTTAGCCTTGGAGGATGGTCCCCCCATCTTCAGACAGGATTTCACGTGTCCCGCCCTACTTGTCGCACACCTAGTTCTTTCATACTGTTTTCGCCTACGGGGCTATCACCCGCTATGGCCGCACTTTCCAGAGCGTTCGGCTAACAATACAAATAAAGAGTGCAAGGCTCATCCCATTTCGCTCGCCACTACTTTGGGAATCTCGGTTGATTTCTTTTCCTGCGGTTACTTAGATGTTTCAGTTCACCGCGTTCGCTTCACATGGCCTATGTATTCAGCCATGGATACTCCAAAAGGAGTGGGTTTCCCCATTCGGACATCTACGGATCAAAGCTTGTTTGCCAGCTCCCCGTAGCTTTTCGCAGGCTACCGCGTCCTTCATCGCCTGTGATCGCCAAGGCATCCACCACATGCACTTGTTCGCTTGACCCTATAACGAGTCTGTCTC
>NZ_JAAGPO010000418.1:0-3132 GCF_017104825.1 Burkholderia sp. Ac-20345
GCCCGTGCGGCACTCGCGATGCAGCCGGGCAGCCCGGACGCGAAGCTGCAGCTCGCCGATGCGTTGCTCGCGCAGCGCGACTGGGCGCGCGCGGAGCCGTTGCTGCGCGAACTGCTGGCCGCGCGTCCGCCGAGCCTCGCGGCTGTGCGCGGTACGGCCACGCTGTATGAGAACACCGGCCGCGCGGACAGGATCGGTCCGCTGCTCGACGCACTGCAAGGCCGTGTGACGGGCCGTGACGATCGGCGCGCACTCGATGGCCTGCGTGCCGACCTGCTTGCGGACCAGGCGCGCGCGCTGGCGGACAAGGGCGAACGCGGGCCCGCCGCGCAGCGCTACGAGGCGGCCGTGCGCGCCGCGCCCGACGCGGCGTGGACACGCTTCGCGCTTGCGCGCCTCTATCGCGACATGGGGCTGCCGCAGCTCGGCCGCACGGTGATGGACGACGGGCTCGCGCAAAGCGCGACGCCCGAGATGCGTTATGCGACCGCGCTGTACCGCAATTCGCTCGACGACGTGGCGGGTGCGCAGGCCGCGCTCGCGCCCGTCGACGACGCGCACCGTTCGGACGGGATACGCGCACTCGCGCGCAAGCTCGACGCGGAAAGCGCGCTGGCCGACGCACGCGGCGCGCTCGCGCGCGGCGACCGCACGGCGTTTGCCGCGTCGCTCGCGCAGGCGCAGGCGAGTGCGCCGGACGATCCCGACATGCTCGCCGCGATCGGCGCGCAGTGGATCGATGCGGGCGAGCCCGACCGCGGGCTCACACCGTTGCACGACTGGATCGCCGCCCACCCGCGCGAAGCCGATGCGGACGTGCGGCTGCGCTACGGCGACCTGCTCGGCAGTGCGGAGCGCGACGACGCGCTCGTCGCGTGGCTCGGCACGCTGCGCCGGGAACCGTCGCTGACGCCCGCGCAGACGGCGAGGATCGAGGACCAGTCGCTGCGGCTCGTGTTGCGGCAGACGGACGACGCGATCGCGCAGCAGGATTACGTGGAAGCGCGCAAGCGGCTCGATCGTGCGAGCCCGGCCGGCCGCGCGGACAAGCGCTATGCGCTCGAACTGGCCGATCTCGAACGCGCGCAAGGCCATTACGACGCGGCGCGCGCCGCGCTTGCGCCGGTCGTCGCGCGCACGCCGGACGACGCCGATACGCAGCTCGCGCTGGCCCGCATCGACGAAGACAGCGGCAACCGTGCGGCCGCGCTCGCGCGCGTGCAGGCGGTGCTCGCACGCACGCCGGGCGACGACGTCGACACGCAACTGTCGGCCGTGCGCCGCCTGAATGCGCTGCGCCGCCCGGACGAAGCCGTGCAGGTGACCGACCGGCTGCATGCCGCGTATCCGGCGCGCGCCGACGTGACGGTCGCGGCCGGCCGCGTGGCCGAGGCGAAGGGCCGCTATGACGACGCGGCGTCGCTGTACCGGTTGTCGCAGTCGCAGGAACGCGCGACGGGTGTGAGCCCGGGCCGCGACGGGCTCACGCCCGCGCAGGCCGCGTTCGCGGACCTCGAGCAGCGGCGCAATCCCGAGATCGAAACCGGCTGGACGCCCGCCTACAAGTCGGGCGATGAAGGCATCTCGTCGTACCGTGCGCAGCAGGTGCCGATCTACATGCAGATGCCGATCCGCTACGACGGGCACGTGTTCGCGCAGATCGACACCGTGCATCTCGACCCGGGCACGCTCGACACGAGCAACCCGAACGCGTATTCGCTCAGTACGTTCGGCAGCTACGCGGCGCTCAAGGCGCAGAACGCGCTGACACCCGCATCGATAGCGAATCCGCCGGGCTCGCTGCACCAGACGGCCACCGGCGTCGCGCTCGGCGCCGGCTATCTGACGGACGCATGGCGCTTCGACCTCGGTACGTCGCCGCTCGGTTTTCCGGTGCATTACCTCGTCGGCGGCGTGCGCTATCGCTTCGACGCAGGCCCGGCCAGTTTCTCGGTGAACGCGTCGCGGCGGCCGGAAACGAGCAGCGTGTTGTCGTACTCGGGGATGCGCGACCCGTGGACGGGCGCGGTCTGGGGCGGCGTGCGCCGCGACGGCGTGAACCTGCGCGCGTCGGTCGACGTCGGCCGCACGAACCTGTTCGCGGAACTCGGCGCGGGCGTGCTGTCCGGCCGCAACGTCGAACGCAACGCGGAAGTCACGCTGCGCACCGGCTTCACGGTGCCCGTGTACGAGCGCGCGACGATGAAGGTCAGCACCGGGCTCGTCGGCAACGCGTGGCACTACGCGCAGAACCTGCGTTACTACACGTACGGGCAGGGCGGTTACTACAGCCCGCAACGCTACCTGTCGCTCGGCGTGCCGATCGAATGGGCGGGGCGGCACGATGCGCTGTCGTGGGACCTGACCGTCACGGGCGGGATTTCGAACAGCTACGAGAAGGATTCGCTGTATTACCCGATGTCCTCGGACCAGCGGGCCGCGCAAGTGGCGGCCGGGTTCGTGTACGCGGGCAGCTCGACGCGCGGCGTGTCGTTCTCGTACGGCGTCAACGGGATCGTCGAGTACCGCGTGAACCCGCACCTGAGCGTCGGCGCGCAGCTGCACGTCGACCGGTCGCACGACTACGCGCCGAGTTCGGCGCTCGTGTACCTGCGCTATGCGTTCGACGCGCGCGCGCAACGCAGCTGGCTCGTCACGCCGACGCCGGTGCGGCTTTATTCGGATTACTAGGGGAACGCCGTGAATACGGAAATCGATGCCACCCGTCCCGCGTTCGGCGCCGCCGGCCTGCTGGGCCGCCTGCGTGCGCTGCTCGGCACGGGGCCGGCCGGTGGCCGCGTCGGCACGGTGAGCCGGCTCGCGATCGACGGCTTGCCCGATGCCTGGACGCAACTGGAAGCCGGCGGCCTGTACGCGATCTACGCGGCCGGCGGCACGCCGGCCTGTGATGCACTCGTGTGGGAGAGCGCACGACAGGCGCGCACGCGCGACGTGACGGTCGTGCTCGCGCGCGACGCGGCGCACGTCGCCGAACAGATGCAGGCGCGCGGCTTCGCGGGCGGCGCGCAGCCGGCCGGCTGGCCGCGCAACCTGAACGTGCTGGCCATGCCGCCGGCGGCCGAGCCGGCCGACGGTGCCGGCGCAACGGCCGACGCGCCGCGTCGCACGGCA
>NZ_JAAGPO010000419.1:0-2908 GCF_017104825.1 Burkholderia sp. Ac-20345
TCCGATCACCGGCCCGAGGCTGCGAACCGCTGGCTGCCGCTCGATGCGCAGGCCGGCAAGCCGGCTGCCGTGCCGCCGGCCGTGCCGCCGAGGCCCGCGTGGTTGCTGGCGGAGCCGCTGCCGCTGTTGATGCGCGGGGAGCGGCCGGTATTTCATACGCCGCTGAGGATGATGTCGTCGGTGGAGCGGATCGAGGCCGGGTGGTTCGACGGTCAGCTCGCCGCGCGCGATTACTGCGTTGCGCAAGACGAGGCCGGTGCGTGCTACTGGGTGTTCAAGGAGCGGGCGGGGAGCGAGGCCGAGCCGCGCTGGTTCCTGCACGGTCTGTTCGGGTGAACGGCAATGGTTGCGGAATTCAGCTGGCTGCCCGATTACGCGGAGTTGTTCTGCCGTTCGAACTTTTCGTTCCTGCATGGCGCGTCGCATGCGGAAGAACTGGTCGAGCGCGCGTTCGAGCTCGGCTATCGCGGGATTGCGATCACCGACGAATGCTCGCTCGCCGGCGCGCCGCGCATGCATGTCGCGGCGCAGGCGAAAGGGCTGCCGCTCGTCATCGGTTCGTATTTCGAAGTCACGCCGGATGAAGTCGCGCCCGGCCACGATCCGGGCCCCGGGGCGTTCGGGCTCGTGTTGCTTGCGCAGAATCGTGAAGGCTACGGCAACCTGTCCGAGCTGATTTCGTGGCGGCGGATGGAGTCACCGAAGGGCACTTACAAGCTGACGTCGAGGATGCTGTCGGCGCCGCCTGCCGAGTTTGCGCACTTGCGCGGCCTGCCCGACTGCTTCGCGATTCTCGTGCCGACGTATCCGGTGCGTGCCGATGTACTCGATGCGCAGGTCGCGTGGTTTCGCACGACCTTCGGCGAACGTGCACGGCTCGGGCTCGTGCAACTGCAGCGCGCGCTGGACGGGGCGCAGCGCGAGGAGATTCGTGCAGCCGGCGAGCGGCGTGGCGTGCGCATCGTCGCGCTCGGCGACGTGACGATGCACCGGCGCTCGTGCAAGGAGCTGCAGGACGTGATGACGGCAATCCGCGTCGGCATGCCGGTTTCCGAGTGCGGGTATGCGCTTGCGCCGAATGCGGAACAGCATCTGCGCGCGCGGAACCGGATCGGGAATCTGTATTCGCCGGCGGAGATCGAGGAGACCTGCACGATTCTCGATACATGCGATTTCAAACTGGACTCGCTTCGCTACGAGTATCCCGACGAGATCGTGCCGAAGGGGCTCACGCCGACGAGCTATCTGGAGCAGGAAACCATGGCCGGGGCGGCCACACGCTATCCGCAAGGTGTGCCGGAGAAGGTGTCGAAGCAGATCCGGTATGAACTCGACCTGATCGCGAAGCTGAGCTACGAACCGTTCTTCCTGACCGTCTACGACATCGTCAAATACGCGCGCAGCCAGAACATCCTGTGCCAGGGGCGCGGCTCGGCGGCGAACTCGGTCGTCTGCTTCTGCCTCGGCATCACCGAGGTGAATCCCGAGCAGAGCACGATGCTGTTCGAACGCTTCATCAGCGCGGAGCGAGGCGAGCCGCCCGATATCGACGTCGACTTCGAGCATCAGCGCCGGGAAGAGGTGATTCAGCACATCTACGGAAAATACGGGCACAACCGCGCCGCACTCGCGGCCGCCGTCTCGACCTATCGCCCGCGTGGCGTGCTGCGCGAAACCGGCAAGGCGCTCGGCGTCGATCCGATGCTGGTCGATCGCGTCGCGAAAGCGCACCGCTGGTTCGACGGCAGCCGCGACCTGCTGCAGCAATTCTCGACGATCGGGCTCGATCCCGAGACGCCGCTCATCCTGGCGTGGGCCAGGCTCGCCGCGCGGCTGCTGAATTTTCCGCGCCACCTGTCGCAGCACTCGGGCGGTTTCGTGATCAGCCGCGGCAAGCTCACGCGGCTCGTGCCGGTCGAGAACGCGGCGATGGACGGGCGGCGCGTGATCCAGTGGGACAAGGACGATCTCGAAGCGCTCGGGCTGATGAAGGTCGACGTGCTCGCGCTCGGCATGCTGTCGGCGCTGCATCGCGCATTCGACATGCGCACCGCGTGGCGCGGGCCGCCGGAGCCGGATGGCGAGCCGTTCACGCTGAAGCACATTCCGCAGGATGACAAGGCGACCTACGACATGATCTGTCGTGCCGACACGGTCGGCGTGTTCCAGATCGAATCGCGCGCGCAGATGTCGATGCTGCCGCGCCTGCGCCCGCGGACTTACTACGATCTCGTGATCGAGGTTGCGATCGTGCGGCCGGGGCCGATCCAGGGCGGGGCAGTGCATCCCTATCTGAAGCGGCGCCAGGGAATCGAAAAGGTCAGTTATCCAAAGGAGGAATTGAAGCCCGCGCTCGAACGCACGTACGGCGTGCCGATCTTCCAGGAGCAGGTGATGCAGATCGCGATGATCGCGGCCGGTTTCACACCGGGCGAGGCCGACCAACTGCGCCGCGCGATGGCCGCGTGGAAGCGCAAGGGCAATCTCGAGAAATATCACAGCAAGATCGTCGACGGGATGCGCGAGCGCGACTACCCGCCCGACTTCGCCGAACAGATCTTCGAGCAGATCAAGGGCTTCGGCGATTACGGTTTCCCCGAAAGCCACGCAGCGAGTTTCGCGAAACTCGCGTACGCCAGCAGCTGGCTCAAATGCCACGAACCGGCGATCTTCCTCGCCGCGCTGCTGAACAGCCAGCCGATGGGTTTCTACCCGCCGTCGCAACTCGTGCAGGACGCGAAGCGGCACGGCGTGCAGGTGCTGCCGATCGACGTGGCGCAAAGCAACTGGGAAGCATCGCTCGAAGCGCTGCCCGACCAGCCGCCTCCGCACGGCCAGCCGGCCGTGCGGCTCGGCCTGTCGCTCGTGCGCGGTCTCGGCGAAGCCGCCGCACGCCGCATCGAAGCCG
>NZ_JAAGPO010000420.1:0-2966 GCF_017104825.1 Burkholderia sp. Ac-20345
TGCGACGATTGCCAGCTGTCGCCGACGCGCTTCCACAACTCCGTGCACAACGCGCCGGCCGGCTACTGGAGCATCGCGACGCGCGCGATGGCGACGTCGAACGTGCTGTGCGCGCACGACGGCAGCTTTGCCGCGGGCCTGCTCGAGAGCCTGTGCCAGGTCGCGGTCGATCGCGTGCCGACCCTGCTGATCGCGTACGACACCGACTACCCGGAACCGCTGCGCGCGGTGCGGCCGATCGGCGACGCGTTCGGCGTGGCACTCGTGCTCGCGCCCGAAGCAAGCGAACGCGCGCTCGCGCGCATCGACGTGCAACTGACGGACGCGCCCGCCACGACGCTCGCGCATCCCGGGCTCGACGCGCTGCGCGCCGGCAATCCGGCCGCACGCGTGCTGCCGCTGCTCGATGCGCTCGCCGTGCGGCGTTCGACGCGCGTCGTGCTCGACTACCTGGCCGACACACGTGTGCAGGTCGACGTCGCGATGCCGGATACGTTCGCGGAGCGTGCGTGATGACCGCGACGATTCCGCTCGCGCCGCCGCTCGACCACGCGTGGATCGCCGCGCACATTCCGCACGACGGCGCGATGTGCGTGCTCGATACGGTCGATGCATGGGATGCCGACCGCATCCGCTGCAGCGCGACGAGCCACCGCGATCCGCACAACCCGCTGCGTTCGCACGGCCGGCTCGCAGCCGTCTGCGGAATCGAATACGCGGCACAGGCGATGGCCGTCCACGGCGCGCTGCTCGGCGCGCACGAAGCGCGCCCGCGCGTCGGTTATCTGGCGAGCGTGCGCAACGTCGACGCATTCGTCGACCGGCTCGACACGTTCGCTCAGCCGCTCGCCGTCGAAGCTGAGCGCGTGAGCGGCGACGCCCGCTCGGTGCTGTACGCCTTTGCATTGCGCTGCGGCGATCGCGTGCTGCTGTCCGGCCGCGCCGCGGTGATGCTCGACGCGTCGGCGGCCGGCGCGTTTCGTTCGGCGCCAGCCGGCGATGCGAATCCTCGATGAAGCCGCTTACTCAACGGAAGGAAACCAGGTCGTGAAAGTTCGTCAGTTCATTGGCACCGCGCTCGTTCTGGCGCTGATCAGCCCGATCGCGCACGCGGACATGTCGGAAGTGAAGCAGGACATCAAGCGCGATTCGAAGGAAGCCGCGCACAAGACCGGCGAGGCGGCCCGCAGCTTCGGCCACGCAACCGCGAGCGCCGCGAAGGCGGTCGGGCACGGGGTCGCACATGCGTCGCGCGAAGGCTGGGATGCCACCAAGCGCACGACGAAGCGGATCTTCCACAAGAACGACTCGCGCGAGTCGGGTGGAAAGAGCGAAAAGAGCGATTGACCACGGGCATCGCGCGCATCGCCCGTGGCGTGCGCGCGATGCGTGACCGTTCGTCAGCCGTGACGCGTCACTACCGCGCTGCCGCTGCCGTCAACGCGCGCCGCGCATGCGGCGTGCCGGCCTGGCCCGCACGCGCGCGAAGCACTTGCCGTATGCGACGAGCCAGCAATCGCGATGATCGAAGTTCCGCAGCAGCCGCGCACGGCGCCGCTCGAGCCAGTAGAGCGAGACCGCCATCGTCAGCGCGACGGCCAGTGCCGTGCCGCCGATCGCGAGTCCCATCCAGGTGTCGCCCATGCCTTCTCCGGATTGCGAGGCCGAAGCGGCGCGCCTGCCGCCGCCCTGGCACTGGATATTGCGGAACACGGCCCGGCACGTGCGCGCACGCTGCCGGGCCGCCGCGCGTCAGTGCATGTGCTGGCCGCCGTTGATCGCGATGTTGGAGCCCGTCACGAAGCCGGCCTCCTCCGAGCACAGGTAAGCGACCAACGCCGCGACTTCCTCGGGCTTGCCGAGCCGGCCCGCCGGAATCTGCGGGAGGATCTTCGAGTCGAGGATGTCCTGCGGGATCGCCGTGACCATCTTCGTCGCGAGGTAGCCCGGCGACACCGTGTTCACCGTCACGCCCTTGCGCGCGATCTCGAGCGCGAGCGATTTCGTGAAACCGTGCATGCCGGCCTTCGCGGCCGCGTAGTTGGTCTGGCCGACCGAACCCTTCGAGCCGTTCACCGACGAGATGTTGACGATGCGGCCCCAACCGCGCTCGACCATGCTTTCGCAGACCGGCTTCGTCATGTTGAACACGGAATCGAGGTTCGTGCGGATCACCGCATCCCAGTTGACCTTGTCGAGCTTGCGCAGCGTCATGTCGCGCGTGATGCCCGCGTTGTTCACGAGAATGTCGACCGGGCCGACGTCCCGCGCGATCTTCTCGATGCATTGCTGGCACGAATCGTGATCGGCCACGTCCACCGGGTACGCGTGGAACTCGCGGCCGGCCGCATGCATCTCGGTCAGCCAGCGGTCCGCGCCGGTGTTGTTCGGCGAATACGTGACGACTACCCGGTGTCCCGCGTCGTTCAACCTGATGCTGACCGCTTCGCCAAGACCGCCCATTCCACCAGTCACAACTGCAATTCGCTTAGTCATCCTATAAATTACCGACAAAAAAGTAATCGATGAAGGCGGAGCGACGGCATCGCACATGCTGCCGCCCCACCGCTTCGATGCGCAGCCGCCCGCGTCACGGGCGCGGCACGCACCGGCACCTCGCGCTTGTTGTTCACTGCTTGTCGTGCGCGAAAACCGCTTCACCCGCGTGCGGCGCTGGCCGGCGCCGCACGCGGGACGTGTGTCAGACCCCGCTCAGGCGCGTTCGACCGCGAGCGCGACGCCCATCCCGCCGCCGATGCACAGCGACGCCAGCCCGCGCTTCGCATCGCGCTTGGCCATCTCGTGCAGCAGCGTCACCAGGATCCGGCAGCCCGACGCACCGATCGGGTGGCCGATCGCGATCGCCCCGCCGTTCACGTTCACCTTCGACGTGTCCCAGCCCATCTGCTTGTGCACCGCCAGCGCCTGCGCCGCGAACGCCTCGTTGATTTCCATCAGGTCCAGGT
>NZ_JAAGPO010000041.1:0-68384 GCF_017104825.1 Burkholderia sp. Ac-20345
CACGTCGGCTTTCACCGTCCGGTCCTGCCAGCCGCCGCCCAATGCGCGGTAGAGGTCGACCGTGTTCGACATCCTCGCCAGCCGGACCTTCACGAGATTCTGCTGCGCGTCGTACAGCGAGCGCTGGCTGCCGCGTTGCGCAGCGACGCGATCGACCTGGAGGCCGAGCCGTGCGCGGTCGACAACGGCGCGCCGTGGCTGGTCGTGCGGCTGAAGTCGGCCGATGCCTGCATCGGCCTGACGCCCGATCCGGCCGCGCTGGAGGCGCTCACGCGCCGCTACGGCACGGACGGCCTCGCGGTCTACGCACCGCACGCCGAAGGCGGCCCCACGACGTTCGAAATCCGCTGCCTGATGACGGGCGGAAGCTTCGGCTTCGGCGAGGATCCCGTCACCGGCAGCGCAAACGCCGCGCTGGCCGGGCTGCTGACGCGGCAGGAACGCCGCCCCGGCCAGTCGTATACGGCCCGCCAGGGTACGGCGATCGGCCGCGACGGCCGCATCTTCGTCAGCTATGACGAAAACGGCGCCACGTGGATCGGCGGCCATGTCGTCACGGTCGTCGACGGCACCTTCCTGTCACCCGCCTGACATTTCGCGATGTGCGATGGCGCCGGCCCGTCCGGCGCCCCCTACGATTCGCCCAACTATCGCAAAAACGTTCCAGCCAGTAATATCGGGCCTAATCCGTTGTTTCGGAGGTCTGTCCATGGTTGCGTGTCCCGCGAACGAACAGACGTCGGGACAACCCCAATCATAGTCAGCCATCCAGACGGATGGCGCACGCGAGCAGGACGCCACCCTCTTCGATGAGCTCCGCCCGGTCCAACCACACGCCGCCGACCCGGCCGCTACGCGCGCCGCGCAAATCGCGCCGGCGTGCGCTATTTGCGATCCCGCTGCTCGGGATGCTGGCGCTCGCGCTACTGTGGGCCGTGATCATCGCGCGCCTGTCGGTGGAAAAGGACAGCGCGTACAAGGAAGCAGCGGCTTCCGCGGCGATCCTGTCCTCCGCGCTCGAGCAGCATACGGTCAAGGCCATCCACCAGGTCGACCAGATCACCCGCTTCGTCAAGTTCGAATTCGAGAAGTCGCCCGCGCGCTTCAATCTCGCCAGCGCCGTCGAGAAAGGCGTCGTGCCGAGCGACACGCTGATCCAGGTGTCGCTCGTCAACGCGAAAGGCATCCTGTTCGCGAACACGGCCGAGCTTCATCCGCAGCCGATCAACCTGTCCGACCGCGAGCACTTCAAGGTTCACCTCTCGCACAACGACGACCGCCTCTTCATCAGCAAACCGGTCCTCGGCCGCGTATCGAGCCACTGGACGCTGCAGATGACGCGGCGCCTGAACAACCCGGACGGCAGCTTCGCGGGCATCGTCGTCGTGTCGGAAGACCCGAGCTACTTCACGAACGACTTCTACAACAACGCGGCGATCGGCAAGGAAGGCGTGATCGCGGTCGTGTCCGATACGGGCGCCGTACTCGCGCGGCGCACGGGCTCGGTCAGCAACGCGCCCGGCGCGTTTTCGGCGTCGGGCGTCTACCCGATCGCCGAGCGTGTGACGGGCACGATCATCGACCCGATCGACGGGGTGACGCGCATCGTGTCGTACCGCCACCTCGACGGCTACCCGCTCGCGGTGATGGTCGGGCTGTCGCAAACCGAGGAATTCGCGGACTACTACCATACGCGCAACGTCTACCTGCTGATGACGAGCTTCATCACGCTCGCGATGCTCGCGTTCTTCGGCGTCGCGACGGGCCTGATCGGCAAGCTGCTCGGCCGTGAGCGCGAAATGACGCAGCTCGCCGAATTCGACCTGCTCACGGGCCTCGCGAACCGCTATGCGACGCTGCGCGGGCTGCGCAACGACGTGTCGATGCCGACGAGCCTGTCGCGGCTCGGGCTGCTGTTCATCGATCTCGACAACTTCAAGACCGTCAACGACACGCTCGGCCACAACGCCGGCGACATTGTGCTGCAGATGACCGCGTCGCGCCTGTCCGATGCGGTCGGCGACGAAGGCTCGCTCGCGCGCATCGGCGGCGACGAATTCGTCGTGGTGATGAAAGGCGACGACGTCGAGCGGCGCGCGGTGCGGCTCGCGGAGGCGATCATCCGGATGTTCGGCGAACCGTTCGACGTGCGCGGCAGCTCGTTCGTGCTGCATGCGAGCATCGGCATCGCGCTGCATTCGGTTGCGAACGAAAGCGAGATCGACCTGCTGAAGAAGGCCGATCTCGCGATGTACAGCGCGAAGGACGCCGGCAAGAACTGCTACCAGTTCTACGCGCCGCACCTGTCGCACCGCGCCGACCACCTGATGCGCTGGGAGCAGCAACTACGCGTCGCGCTGGCCGAGGGGCAACTGTTCCTCGCGTACCAGCCGAAGATCGACCTCACGCACCGCTACATCACCGGCTTCGAGGCGCTCGCGCGCTGGGATCACCCCGAGCACGGGATCATCTCCGCGAACGAATTCATTTCGATTGCCGAATCGACCGGCCTGATCGTGCCGATCGGCGATTTCGTGATCCGCACCGCGTGCGAGCAAATCGCACGCTGGCGCGACGAGGGCCACGACACGCTGACGCTCGCGGTCAACATCTCGCCCGTGCAGTTCTGGCGCGGCGACCTGATCGAGACGATCTCGCGCACGCTGCTGGAAACCGGCATCGACGCGAACCGGCTCGAGATCGAGATCACCGAAACCGCGATGATGGAGTATCCGGAACTCGTGTCCGAGAAGATCGTCGCACTGAAGAAGCTCGGCATCCGGATCGCACTCGACGATTTCGGCACCGGGTATTCGTCGCTGTCGTACCTGCACCGCTTCTCCGTCGATACGCTGAAGGTCGACCGCTCGTTCGTGCAGGCGATCCCGAACGATCGCAGCGTGTGCGTGATGGTGTCGTCGATCGTTCATCTCGCGCGCTCGCTCGGCCTGACCGTCGTCGTCGAAGGCACGGAAACCGAGGAGCAGATCACGTGGCTGGCCGCGCTCGGCGAGATCGAGGCGCAGGGCTTCCTGTTCTCGCGACCGGTGCCGGCCGACGCGATTCCCGCGCTGATCGCACGCTTCGGCGTGCGCAGCGCCCCGCCGAACGTGATTGCGCACCGCGCGACCGGCAGCACCGGCGCGTAAGCGCGTCGCGGCCGCGGCAGGCGTTGCGCGCGCGGTCATTGTTTCGTTTTCCGATCCGATTGTTTAGTTCATAAACTAGCGTTTTCGCGCATGGCAGTGTCACTGCGCGCAGCGGACAATCAGGAGGGCCGACGTGTCGGCGGGCCGCCGGCATGGTCACACGCGAGAGATCGGGCCCCGTGCCCACACCACCAACATGACAACCGTCGAAATCGAAGCGACCGCTGATGTCGAACAGGCACAGGCTTCCCTGTGGGACCTGTTCAAGGTCGTGGCCAGCATTTCGGCGGTCTCGTGGGGCGGGCTTTCGATGATGGCGCAGCTCGAACGCCACTACGTGGAACGTCTGCGGCGCATCGAGCCCCACGTCTTCGGCGACCTCGTCGCGCTTGCCTGGCTCGTGCCGGGCCCCGTCGGCTGCAACGTGGCGGTACAGGTCGGCCAGATCCTGCACGGCCGCGTCGGCGCATGGGTCGCCGGCATCGCGAGCGTGCTGCCGTTCTCCTTCCTGATGACGCTGTTCGCGATCTTCTATCAGACGCCGCTCGTGCGTTCACTTGCCGCGCCGATGCTGATCAATCACTTCGGGATGGTGCTCGCCGCGCTGATCGGCGTCACGTGGGTCAAGCAAGTGCGTTCGCTTGCGCGCACGCGGCGGGAGCAGCTGATCGCCGCGCTGTCGACGATTCTGCTCGCTTTCGCACATAATCCGGCCGCCTTCGTCGGGATTCTCTTCGCGGCATTCGCGGCAGGCTGGCTGACAGGGCCGACGCAACAGGACGCAGTCGATTTCGCTCTGTCGAAGCGCGACCGCAACCTGCTCGTGCTGCTCGGCGTGCTGGTCGTGCTGTTCGCGGTGCCGTTGCCCGGCGATTACCAGGCGACGCTGCTGTGGCCGCGCCTCGCCGGCGCGGGCATGACGCTGTTCGGCGGCGGCTTTTCCGCACTGCCCGTGCTCAAGACGCTGTTCGTCACGCCGGCAACGGGCATCTCCGATCACGACTTCACGCTGGCGTTCGCGCTGTCGCCCGTTGCGCCCGGGCCGCTGCTGAACGTTGTGCCGTTTCTCGGCTACCTGACCGACGGCTGGGTCGGCGCGCTGCTTGCGACGGCCGCGCTGTTCATTCCGTCCGGGTGCCTCGTCGTGTTTGCGCAGAACCACCTTTCCCGGCTCAAGCGCCATTCGCGCTTCGAACACGGGATGCGCCTGCTGCGTGCGGCGACCACGGGCTTTCTCGTCGTGGCCGTCGTGAGGATCCTGCATCGCGAACCAGCCGACCCCGTTTACTGGCTGACGGGCGCCTTCGCGACGCTGTGCTTCGCGCGCTTCAAGGTGCCCGTCTATGCCGTGTACGGCACGGTCGCGGTTGCGTGCGGCGTGTGGCTGTGGGCCGCCGCGCGCTGACGGGCGACCGCCGCCGCCCCGCCGGGTTCTACCGGCATTCGCCCATCTCGCCCGTTCCGCCCATCCTCAACCTGCCTGCACCGCGACCCGGCGGGCCATCCAGCGGGCACGCAGCGCGTCGTATGCGAGGTTGAAGCAGAACGTGTAAGGCAGGAAGAACAGCACGATGCCGAGGTCGAGCACCAGCGCCTCGACGAGGCTCACGTTCAGCCACCACGCCGCTACCGGCACCACCATCGCCACGAGGCCGAGCTCGAACGTGACCGCATGTGCGATCCGCATGCCGAGCGTGCGCGACAACCCCGCGCGGCGCTCGAAGCGGTCGAACAGCGTGTTGAACGCCATATTCCACGCCATCGCGATCAGCGACACCATCACCGTCAGCACGCCGACGTGCGACACCGGCATGTCGAGCAGCCAAGCGCCGATCGGCGCGCACAGCGCGATCGCGACCAGTTCGAACGTCAGTGCATGCAGCAGCCGTTCCGTCACCGTTTTATTGACCTGTTTCATGATTCCCTCCGATTCGTCTACTTCGTTCATGGCAGCCATTTTGATCGGCGCAACCGTATGAATCCAGTTTGATATCATCGGTTTTACCGATACATCACTGCCAGGAACGCCGCATGCGCCACGCCCCCGAAGCCCTGCTCGCATTCGCCGAAGCCGCGCTGCTCGGCTCGTTCACGGCCGCCGCGCGCAAGCTCGGCAAGCGCCAGTCAACCGTGTCGGAGGCGATCGCGAACCTCGAGATCGATCTCGGCGTGCAGTTGTTCGACCGCTCGACGCGCGCGCCGACGCTGACCGACGCCGGGCGCGCACTGCTGCCGCAGGTCCAGCGCGCGCTCGAGGCCGGCGCGGCAATCGACCGCACGGCCGCGCGGCTCGCGCGTGGCGAGGAAGCGCGGCTGACGCTCGTCGTGTCCGATACGTACCAGTCGAAGCGCTACGAGGAAACGTTGATGGCGCTCGAACGGCGCTTTCCGGCGCTCGAGCTCGAATGCCAGATCGCCGAGCACGAGGACGTGCTCGACCTGATCCAGCAGGGGCGCGCGCAGCTCGGGCTGATGGCCGCGCGCGCGGCCTACCCGGCCGATATCGGCGCGGCGACGATCGCGGAAGAATCGGAGATCGGGCTGTTCGTCGGCCGCACGCATGCGCTCGCCGAATACGGCGACGCCGACGTGCCGCACGCCGCGCTGCGCGACGTGCGCGAACTGCGCCTCAATACCTATGTGAAAACGGAAGGCCGCGGCGCCGACGACCGGATCGTCGTCGGCACGCAGCACTGGCTGGCACCGAGCTACCTGATGCTGCTGGAGATGGCCGTGCTGGGGTTCGGCTGGGCCGAGCTGCCGCGCTGGATGGTCGACCACTTTGCGCGTGATCGGCTGTGCGAACTGCGTGCGCGCGGCTGGCCGCGCCGTGTGCGGGTCGATGCGGTCTGGTCGCGCAACCGGCCGCTCGGCCCGGTCGGCTCATGGCTGCTCGATGCGATGCTGGCCGCTTAGCGGCGTTTGCCGACACACCGGCGGCTGCGCGCCGGCGGCCGGCCCCGGTCTATCAGAAGCCGCGCGACAGCACCGCCGCGCCGATCGTGACGACGCCGAGCACGAGGTTCACGAGGACGAGCAGGCGCACCGTATTCACCGCACGCGCACCGTCAGGCCACTTCTGCGCCTGCACCGCGCGGCGGATGCGCGGGAACAGCGCGAACCGGATATGCCCGAAGATCAGCATCATCACGACGCCGAGCCCGGCCATCGCGTGCAGCGACCACGTCGCGTGCGCGCCGCCGAATTTCACGAGCAGGAAGCCGCCGGACAGCAGGATCACGATCACGGAACCCGATACCCAGTTGAAGAAGCGGCCGAACACGCCCTCGATCAGCGGCAACCGAAGCTGCGGCGACAGGTCGGACAGCGCCGGACGCAGGCAGAAGTTGGCGAAGACCATCCCGCCCACCCACACGGCGACGGCCAGCAGATGAAGAAACAGCGCGACGGAGACAGCATGGGACATGACGGCAATCCTGTGAGGAGTTGGGTGCGGCGAACGGCCGCGTCGCACGCGGCATCGAGCGACGTTCGACCGGATTGTCGCTTCGCGGTTCAGACCCCAGGCGCGATTTCACACTATTTTGCAAGTTCCGCGTGACAGCGCCACACTTGCTTACCCGAATCCCCATGCCAAAAGAAAAGGCCGCACGTCCGCCGAAGCGGAGGTGCGGCCTTCGATCGCGGCCGAACCGGACGATCGAACGTACGCGGCGTCAGCCGAGCAGCGGACGCAGTTCGTTGACGACCTTGACCTTTGTCTCCGGCGTGCGGCCCTTGCGTGCGCGCTTGCCGACGTGCGGCGCGAGCCCTGCATACGACAGCGTCTCGTCCATCGCCTTGCCGCCGCGGCCGGTGCCGATCAGCACGACGCCCGCTGGATCGATCGCAAGCGCCTGAACGAGCGTTTCCTTGTCGTCGAGCGCCATCAGGATCACGCCGCGACCGCCGCCGGACAGCGTCTTCATCTCGTCCATCCCGAACACGAGCAGGCGGCCGCCGCTCGACAGGCACGCAACCTGGGTCGCGTTCGGCAGCACGGGCATCGGCGCGAGCGGCGCCGCGCCCGAATCGATCGTCATGAACGCCTTGCCGGCCTTCACGCGGCTCACCATGTCGCCGACCTTCGCGAGGAAGCCGAAGCCGTTGCTCGACGCGAGCAGCAGTTGTTGATCGGCCGGCGCCGCGTAGTAGTGCATCAGGTGCGAGCCCGATTCGAGCTCGATCAGCGACGTGACCGGCACGCCGTCGCCGCGCCCGCCCGGCAGCACCGACACGTCGACCGAGTACACACGGCCGCTGCTGCCCCATGCGATCAGGCGATCCGGCGTGCGGCACTGGAACGCCGCGTACAGGCTGTCGCCGGCCTTGAACGAGAAGCTGGCCGGGTCGAGCCCGTGGCCCTTCAGCGCACGCACCCAGCCCTTCTGCGACACAACCACCGTCACCGGTTCGTCGACCACCTTCGCCTCGAACGTCGCGCGCTTTTCCTGCTGGATCAGCGTGCGGCGATCGTCGCCGTACTGCTTCGCGTCGGCCTCGATCTCCTTGATCATCAGCCGCTTCATCGCGCTTTCGTTCGCGAGCAGTTCCTCGAGCTTCGCCTTCTCGTCGCGCAGCGCTTCGAGTTCCTTCTCGATCTTGATCTTCTCGAGCCGCGCGAGCTGGCGCAGCCGGATTTCGAGAATATCTTCCGCCTGCCGGTCGGTGAGGCCGAACGCGCTCATCAGCGCGGCCTTCGGCTCGTCCGACTCGCGGATGATGCGGATCACCTCGTCGATGTTCAGGAAGACGATCATCCGCCCTTCGAGGATGTGGATGCGGTCGTCGACCTTCGCGAGACGATGGCGGCACCGGCGCGTCATCGTCAGCTGGCGGAACTTCACCCATTCGTCGAGGATCGTCAGCAGGCCCTTCTGGCCCGGCCGGCCGTCGGCGCCGATCATCACGAGGTTCAGCGTCGCGTTCGATTCGAGGCTCGTGTACGCGAGCAGCGTGTTCACGAATTCCGTCTGGTCGATCGTGCGCGACTTCGGCTCGAACACGAGCCGCACCGCCGCTTCCTTGCCCGACTCATCGCGCACCGCGTCGAGCAGGTCGAGCATCGCCTTCTTCGTGTTGAGCTGCTCGGGCGTGAGCGTCTTCTTGCCGAGCTTGAGCTTCGGGTTCGTCAGTTCCTCGATTTCCTCGAGCACCTTCTGGCCCGACGTGCTCGGCGGCAGCTCGGTGACGACGAGCTGCCACTGGCCGCGCGCAAGATCCTCGATCTTCCATTTCGCGCGCACCTTCAGGCTTCCGCGGCCGGTTTCATAGGCCGCCGCGATTTCCGCGTCGCTCGAGATGATCTGGCCGCCGCCCGGGAAATCCGGGCCGGGAATCAGGTTCATCAGCTCCGCGTGCGTGAGCTTCGGATTGCGGATCAGCGAGACCGCCGCCGCCGCGACTTCGCGCAGGTTGTGCGAAGGGATTTCAGTCGCAAGACCGACCGCGATGCCCGACGCGCCGTTCAGCAGCACGAACGGCATGCGGCTCGGCAGCGTCTTCGGCTCCTCGAACGAGCCGTCGTAGTTCGGCATGAAGTCGACCGTGCCCTGGTCGATCTCGTCGAGCAGCAGCTTCGCGATCGGCGTGAGGCGTGCTTCCGTGTATCGCATCGCCGCCGCGCCGTCGCCGTCGCGCGAGCCGAAGTTGCCCTGCCCGTCGATCAGCGGGTAGCGCAGCGAGAAATCCTGCGCGAGACGCACCAGTGCGTCGTATGCCGACTGGTCACCGTGCGGGTGGTATTTACCGAGCACGTCGCCGACCACGCGCGCCGACTTCACCGGCTTCGCGTCCGGGCCGAGGCCCATTTCGTTCATCGCGTAGAGAATCCGGCGCTGCACCGGCTTCTGGCCGTCGCAGACGTCGGGCAGCGCGCGGCTCTTCACGACGCTGACCGCGTAGCTGAGGTACGCCTGCTCCGCGTAGTTGCCGAGCGTCAGCGCATCGGCATCCGGTGCGTCGGACGCGGCGAAGAGATCGGAAGTATTGTCGTCCATCTGAATTCCGTATTCGTAAGTGGCGTGAGGCCCGGCCGCGCAGGTGCTCGGCTTAGATGTCCGCTTCGACGTCGTTGCCCTTTTCCTCGAGCCAGCCGCGCCGTGCGGCTGCCTCGCCCTTGCCCATCAGCATCGTCATGCGCGCGACGGTCGCCTCGTAGTCGAGCTCCCCGAGCTTCACCGGCATCAGGCGGCGCGTGTCGGGGTTCATTGTGGTATCCCACAGCTGCTCGGCGCTCATTTCGCCGAGACCCTTGAAGCGGCTGATGCTCCACTGGGTCTCGCGCACACCGTCCTTGCGCAGCTTGTCGAGGATCGCCTCGAGCTCGCCGTCGTCGAGCGCATAGAGCTTCTGCGCGGCCTTCTTGCCGCGCGCGGGCGCGTCGACGCGGAACAGCGGCGGCCGCGCGACGCACACATGGCCGCGCTCGATCAGTTGCGGGAAATGCTTGAAGAACAGCGTGAGCAGCAGCACCTGGATGTGCGAGCCGTCGACGTCCGCGTCCGACAGGATGCAGATCTTGCCGTAGCGCAGGTTCGACAGGTCGACGCTTTCATCGGGGCTGTGCGGATCGACGCCGATCGCGACCGAGATGTCGTGCACCTCGTTGTTCGCGAACAGGCGGTCGCGCTCGGTTTCCCACGTGTTCAGCACCTTGCCGCGCAGCGGCAGGATCGCCTGGTATTCCTTGTCGCGGCCCATCTTCGCGGAGCCGCCTGCCGAATCGCCCTCGACAAGGAACAGTTCGTTGCGCGCGATATCTTCCGTCTCGCAGTCGGTCAGCTTGCCGGGCAGCACAGCAACGCCCGAGCTCTTGCGCTTCTCGACCTTCTGGCCCGCACGCGTGCGCGCCTGCGCCTGCTTGATCACGAGTTCGGCGAGCTTCTTGCCGTGCTCGACGTGCTGGTTCAGCCACAGCTCCAGCGCGGGACGCGAGAACGACGACACGAGCTTCACCGCGTCGCGGCTGTTCAGGCGTTCCTTGATCTGCCCCTGGAACTGCGGATCGAGCACCTTCGCGGACAGCACGAACGACACGCGCGCGAACACGTCTTCCGCGAGCAGCTTCACGCCCTTCGGCTGCAGGTTGTGCAGTTCGACGAAGCTTTTCACCGCCTGGTAGAGACCGTCGCGCAGGCCGGATTCGTGCGTGCCGCCGGCCGGCGTCGGGATCAGGTTCACGTACGACTCGCGCACGAGCGAGCCTTCCTCGCTCCATGCGACGACCCACGATGCGCCCTCGCCTTCGGCGAAGGTGTCGTCGCCCGAACGCGAATCGGCGAAACGCTCGCCTTCGAACAGCGGAATCAGCAGCTCGCTGCCGTTCATCTCGTCGAGCAGGTAGCCGCGCAGGCCGTCTTCATATTTCCACGTCTGGCGCTCGCCCGACTTCTCGTTGACGAGCACGACCTCGACGCCCGGCAGCAGCACGGCCTTCGAGCGCAGCAGGCGCTGCAGTTCACCGAGCGGCAGGTTCGGCGAATCGAAGTACTTCGGATTCGGCCACACCTGCACGCGCGTGCCGGATTTCTTCTCGCCGCGGCCCGCGCCTTGCGTTGCGAGCGGCTTCACCACATCGCCTTCGGCAAAGCCGAGCTCCGCGATCTTGCCGTCGCGCCAGACCGTTACGTCGAGGCGCGTCGCCAGCGCATTCGTCACCGACACGCCGACGCCGTGCAGGCCACCCGAGAACGTGTAGGCGCCGCCCGCGGCCTTGTCGAACTTGCCGCCCGCGTGCAGGCGCGTGAATACGATCTCGACGACCGGCACGCCCTCTTCCGGGTGCATGCCGAACGGGATGCCGCGGCCGTCGTCCTCGACCGATACCGACTGGTCGGCATGCAGCGTGACCGTGATCTGCTTGCCGTAGCCGCCGAGCGCCTCGTCGGACGCGTTGTCGATGACTTCCTGGATGATGTGCAGCGGATTCTCGGTACGGGTGTACATGCCGGGACGCTGCTTGACCGGCTCGAGACCCTTGAGCACCTTGATCGATGCTTCGCTATAGGCCGCGCTGGGTTTCTTCGTTGACATAGGCGCTGAATTTCGTCATTCATCGGGACGTTGTCCACACCTCGTGTGGATAACGTCGTGGACAAAACGTTGAGTTCCGTAAAAAAGCGAATCGAAACAACGGTGTGCTTGGACTGCTCCGAAAGCGGGCGCGCGGCGTGCGCTGCGCTGCCCGGGACGCGCGGTATTTTACTGGTTCCGCGTGGCACGCCAATCGCGGAATCGCGCGCGGCGGCCGCCGGCCGCGCGACACGTCTGCGGATTACGCGGGCTTGCGCTTCGCCTCGAGCGTTTCCCACCGTTCGAGCGCTTCGAGCAATTCGTCATCGATCGCCGCGAACCGCTCGGTCAGGCGTGTGCCTTCCTGCGGATCCTTCGCAAAAATCGAGCCGTCTTCGAGCCTGGCGTTGATCGTCTTCTGCTCCTCTTCGAGCGAGGCGATCTTCTCCGGCAGCGAATCGAGCTCGCGCTGCTCGTTGAACGACAGCTTCACCGTGCGTTGCGCGTTGCGGCCCGCGGCACTTTTCGCCGCGTCTTCCTTGACGGGTGCCGCGTCCTTGACCACGCGCTTCGCCGCGTCCTGCTGCGCGAGCTGATCGGCACGCGCGCTCTGGATCTGCCAGTCGGTGAAGCCGCCCACATATTCGCGCCACTTGCCGTCGCCCTCCGCCGCGATCACCGACGTCACGACGTTGTCGAGGAACGCGCGATCGTGGCTGACGAGCAGCACCGTGCCGTCGTAGTCGGCCAGCAGCTCCTCGAGCAGTTCGAGCGTCTGGATGTCGAGGTCGTTGGTCGGTTCGTCGAGCACCAGCACGTTCGCCGGACGCGCGAACAGGCGCGCGAGCAGCAGCCGGTTGCGCTCGCCGCCCGACAGCGACTTCACCGGCGAACGCGCGCGTTCCGGCGCGAACAGGAAATCGCCGAGATAGCTCATCACGTGCTTGCGCACGCCGCCGATCTCGACCCATTCGCTGCCGGGGCTGATCGTATCCGCGAGGCTCTTTTCCTGGTCGAGCTGCGCACGCATCTGGTCGAAATAGGCGACCTGCAGGTTGGTGCCGATGCGCACCGTGCCTTCGTCGGGCTTCAGTTCGCCGAGAATCAGCTTGAGCAGCGTCGTCTTGCCGGCGCCGTTCGGGCCGATGAAGCCGATCTTGTCGCCGCGCATCACCGTCGTCGAGAAGCGATCGACGACCGCGCGGCCGCCGTAGCGCTTCGTAACGTCGGTCAGCTCCGCGACGATCTTGCCGGACTTCTCGCCCTGCGCGACATCCAGCTTCACGTTGCCCAGCGTGTTGCGGCGGTCCGCGCGCTCGTTGCGCATCTGCACGAGCCGCGCGATGCGGCCGACGCTGCGCGTACGGCGCGCTTCGACGCCCTTGCGGATCCACACTTCTTCCTGCGCGAGCAGTTTGTCGAACTTCTCGTTTTCCACGCGCTCGATTTCGAGCTGCTGCGCCTTGCGCGTCTGGTACGCGGAGAAATTGCCCGGGTACGACAGCAGCCGGCCGCGATCGAGGTCGACGATACGCGTCGCGACGCGGTCGAGGAACGCGCGATCGTGGGTGATGAACAGCAGGCCCGCGCGCTGCGCGACGAGCAGCTCTTCCAGCCAGCGGATGCCGTCGAAGTCGAGGTGGTTGGTCGGTTCGTCGAGCAGCAGCACGTCGGGCTGCAGCACCAGCGCGCGCGCCAGTGCGACACGCTTCTGCATCCCGCCCGACAGCGCGTCGACGGGTGCATCGACGTCCGCCAGGCCGATCTGCGCGAGCGTCATCGACACGCGCGTGCGCCAGCTCCACGCGTCGTGTGCATCGAGAGACGACTGCAGCGCGTTCATCCGCGCGAGCAGCGCATCGTGCTCGGCGCCTTCGGGTATATCCGCGAGGCGGTGCGCGATCGAATCGTATTCTTCGAGCAGTTCGCGCGTGTGCGCGAGCCCCGATGCCACTGCATCGAACACCGTCGCGCCCGGCTCGAATTCGGGCTCCTGCGGCACGTAGACGGTCACGAGCTCCTGCTGGCGCGTGACCAGCCCGTCGTCGGCCTTCGCGAGCCCGGCGACGATCTTCAGCAGCGACGACTTGCCCGCGCCGTTGCGGCCGATCAGGCCGACGCGCTCGCCGGCTTCCAGCGAGAAATCCGCGTGATCGAGCAACGCGACGTGACCGAACGCGAGCTGCGCGCCGGAAATGGAATAGAGCGACATGGGGAGACGGCGAAGAGAGAAATCGGAAGCGCCCATTGTACCGGTCGCGGGCGGCGCCACCGGTATGGCCGGATGGATAAGGCCGGCAAACGGGTTGAGAGGCGGGTTGGATCGTGCTTTTGGCGGCAGGCTGGCGGTGTCCATCGAGGCGCATCGGCGCGATGCGATGGCCCATCGGGTGCGCCCGGCTTCCGGTAGCGGACGCCGCGCGCAGGCTCTATGTGAAAGGTCCAATTCCGACCGGATGCCTGCGGCCGGCCGATCGACCATTCCGCGCCGGACGCCTCGGGCGCCCGTACGCGGCATGCGCGATTACTTCACGTTGAGCATGATCGTCGAGCTCATTTCGGGGCCATACGAGCGGTGCGCGCCGTCGCCGAACTGCAGCGTCAGCGTATGCTGGCCGGGCGGCAGCTTGATCTCGGTTTCGGTTTGCGCCTTGCCGAAGTGCAACGAACGCTCGCTCGCAGGGATCACGTCGCCCTTCGGAATCGGCCGGCCGTCGATCAGCAGGTGATGATGGCCGGTATTCGGCGTCATGTCGCCGGCGGGCCGAAGCTCCATCCCTTCAAGCCCGAACTTCACGTGCACCGGGTTCGACACCGTCGCGCCCTCGCTCGGCGCTTCGAAATACACGCGCGCCTCGGCCCGCGCCATCGTCGACACGGCCATCGCCGCCACGCACACCGCACCTGCGATCCACTTTCTGTTCAGCATCGCATTCTCCTTATGATTGGACAGCCCGGGAAGCATACACCGCACGCACGGCATATGTGTTTCGGTTGCGTTGTTCGCGATGCGTACGTTTAAAACGACGTTGCGGAGCCGTTCGGCGAAATTCCGGTACCATTGCGCCTTTCGTCCGCCGGCCAGGCCGCGGACGGCATCACCGGATTTCCATTTTTCCCGAGCGCTACATGAGCGAAGTAACCGAATACCAGAGCTGGGTCTGCCTGATTTGCGGGTGGGTCTACAACGAAGCGGAAGGGCTGCCCGACGAAGGCATCGCGCCCGGCACCCGTTTCGCCGACATCCCCGCCGACTGGCGCTGCCCGCTGTGCGACGTGGGCAAGGAAGATTTCGTCGTCGTCGATTTCTGATTCGCTGATTCCCTGGTTTTCTGATCGCGGCTGATCGCGCGATCACGCGCGTCGGCACGCATTCCGCCCCGCCGACGCGCCGCGCGTTTGCTATACTCTGCGCGCTGTCCACACTGCCGTCCGGTTCGCGTTTTTCCACGCGATCCCCCGGACATGGCTCTCCCCGTAGTTCAGGGGACGGAATGACAAATGCATGGCTTGTCCAGCAAGGCTCCCGCCCGCTGCTGTAGCAAATCCGTAGCACGCAAAAAGCCCGCTCGCTGCGGGCTTTTTCGTAGGCGTGAGCCGGAGTTAGGCCGGCCTAAGCGGCTCTGCGGGCCGTCACAATTTCGATTTTATCGCGCGCTCTAGGCAGGCTCTCTTTCATTTTTTACCAAGCGACCTTACGTTTCAGTTTCGAGATTTGGACGAGCATCTCGTCAGCTTGATCTCTGAGCCTCTCGAAGTTGTAGCGTTCAGCCATACCGCGAATCGAATAAAGTCTCGCACGCCAATACATGGGATCGGCAATGACCGTCCCACAAGGAAACTCGTCTCGTTTCAAATCAATTGTTTGAATCGCGCTTCTGACATGCCCCAATTCTTTTTCGATCGTACAGTAGCGATCCATGTCTTGCCTCGTATCTTCTATGAATGTTGCGGCGACACAGCAGTACGTGTCGCAACTTACTTCGCCCAACAAGCACTACCCCGTATATGGTCAACGAGTATGCAAAATGCGCACCACCGGCTCCAAACCGTTGACGCGCGGAGATGGAACCTTGCGAGACGGAGAAATAATGGACGGGGGTGCGGGAAATGTTTCAGACTTGAACCGTGAAGCATCGACTTTCTGTCGGCGGCGCAACGCACCTTCAAGCCGATGCGCACGGAATACGGGACGATCGGAGCGGAAGATTCAGTTGTGAAACGCTGAGGCAGCGTGGAGGCCAGCAACCTCTCTTTGCCGCCTGCCCGGCAGTACACGGAAAGTCACTTTGGCTCTGAAGCCATCTCGCCTGCGGGATAGAGTTGCAGCATTGAACGCGCAGCCTCGACATTCGTCGTATGCAGCCATTCGTCATAGTCGGTCGGGCGCAGGATGACCACCGATCGCTTTTCGTCGCCGGGCTTGTGCATGCGCCCCATCACTGCATGGCCATCGCCGTTGACGGTAAGCATGGACATACCAACCAGCGTACGGCCGTCGTCGCCATCGTAGAGCCGCCAGATGCCGGCGACGCAATACGATTGCCAATCTGTAAGCCCGATCCGCTGCCAGACATTCCGGCCCGTTTCGTAACAAGGCTCGTATATCCATCGGGCCGGGATCAAGCAGCGCTGCCCATCTCGCCACGCCTTGCCATACAGCCGGGACTCGCCGACGGTTTCTGAACGGGCGTTGACCGTGTCGAGCTTTCTCCGCTTCTTGCCGTTGTCGTCGACGCGCTCAGGTTGCATGAACTTCGGCCAGAAGCCGAACACGGCCTTCACGATGCCAAGGCCGTGCCCATCCGCCCATGCGATCGGAGCGGCATAGTCCGGGTACACATCCGGCTCCCACGGGTCGCGGCGGTACAGATCGCCGATGCCGACCTTCAGCTCGTTGATGCCCGGATCTTCGGTTGGTGCCTTGTAATTTGTGCACACTGCCCGCCCCCATTTTTGAGACTTGACGGCCTCATCTTACTCCGCGATAAACTGTACATCCATACAGTATTTTGCGTGCATCATGATCTTGCCCCCATTCGACCCTCCTCAGTACGACGCGATGTCGGAATGGTGGCTCACGTGCACGTACGCAGATGTCCATCGGCTGATTCTCGAAGTGCTACACCTGCGAATTACGCTGCGTGAGATGGGCACTCTTACCGGCAACGCCACGAGAATGATCGCGTACCTCGATCGTGCCGACGAGCTGCAATACGCAGCCCCGCTGCGTCGCTTGTCGATCAAGATCGACAAGGAGATAACGCGGGCAGGACGAATGGGCAATCCACGCGCATCGGTTGCCCCATTCTCCGACGAGTGGCGTGCTCGCGAAGCCATGAAATGTAGGCTCCACGACGTCCCCGGCGAACCAGATCCCGGCTCCGACAAGGCAACGAAGCTGCCTGAGTTCCAACGCCTGACATGGGAGGAGTTGCGCGACACGTGGAGCGCGATCAACTACAAGAAAAATCGCGCGCTGACACTCGAACAGCGATTCGTGTTGGAAGTCGTGCATGTGCGCCGGACGCTGCGGCTCATGGAGAAAATGGTCTGCGCCGCCGAGCTGGAATTGAAGAAGAACGGCTATCCCGACTCGTTCGCACTCGATCAGCTCCGCCGCATGATTGACGGCGCTCGCTTCGATTGACGCTGCCGGCCTGCGCCAACCCGTGAACGCTATGCCGGCACGATAAATCGCACCGGCATCTTCGGCTAGAACAGCCCCACTGGCTGCGCCGCGTCATCCCAACTGAAGATGATCAACTCGTTCCGGTCGACGGCCTCAACGCCGACCGTATACTGGATCGGCACGGTCTCGATGTAGAACCCTTCGAACACGCGTCGAATGTCCGGGTGATCGTTGAGACTCACAATCGCGCGACCTTTGAGACGGCGCAGCCGCTCGGCCATCTTTTCATACTCAGCGAACGGAAACGGCACACCGTACCCCTGTGTCTCGTAATACGGCGGATCGAGATAGAACAGCGTGTGCGGTCGATCGTATCGGTCGATACACGCAGCCCAATCCAAACGCTCGATGAAGGCATTCGCCAACCGCTGATGCGCGACGGATAGCTCCTCCTTGAGCCGAATGGGATTCAATCCCGGCGGTGCCAGCGTCTTCGATCCGAACGTCTGCCCTTCGAGCTTCCCGCCAAAGCAACTTTTCTGCAGGTAGTAGAAGCGTGCAGCTCGCTGGATATCGGTGAGTGCTTCCGGGATCGTATGCTTCAACCAGCCGAACAGCTCACGGCTCGTAAACGCCCAATTGAACTGGCGCACGAACTCGTCGACGTGATGCTGCACGACACGATACAAATTGATCAGCTCTCCATTGATATCGTTGACCACTTCGACCTTCGCCGGCGGGCGCATGAAGTACAGCGCGGCCCCGCCCGCGAACACTTCGACATAGCAGTCGTGTGCCGGGAAACGCGGGATGAGGTGATCTGCCAGACGGCGCTTACCGCCGATCCAAGGAATGATGGGATTTGCCATTGTGAAAGCCGTTTTTAAACTTGGTGTAGAATCCGGCCCGCCTACGTAGGTAAGCAGGGCCTTGGCTGATTCACTGGCTCAGACAGTGGAAAGGCGGCCGGCAGGATGCTCGAACATCCCGCCGGCCGCCCTGTTTCTTTCGAGACCGCTCGGCCTCGATTGCCGCGCTACTGCGGCAAATTGGTTTGCGTGTCGCCGATCAACGCGTCGTAACTGCGCTCGCACTGGCGACCGGCAATGCCGCGCTCGTCAGCGATCCTCGCCAACTCTCCCGCGCGGTCGTCAGCCCGGCCGAACACGTCGGCAAGCAGATCGAGGGCGTCATCGGCTGCCTTGCTTCCACCGGTAGCGCCGGCACGCCGGACGTCGACGACAAGCGCGGCAACCTGCTTACGCAGCCCGTCAGAAGCTCCACCAGCAGCAGCGGCATCAGCCACCGCCTGATCACGTTCTTTCGCAGCATCGGTTGCGATCTCCTGTTGTGCCGCCAGTCGGCGGCGAAACTCGTTACGCTCGTTCACCAGGTCGTCGATCTGCCTCGCCTGATCCGCAACCTTCGCGGACTGGTCTGCGTCTCGATGCCCCTTGAAGTACCCGCAGGCCGAGCCGGCTATCACGCCGGCCACGACGAGGAGCCAGATACGCGGATCGATCCACGTCATGCGGTCACCTCCCCGCCGGCCGCGCGATAAGCCGCCAGCAATTGCTCGATATCGTTCTCATGCTGGCCATAACCGGCCCCCGGCAGACTGGCCCACACGTTCGATACCTTCGCCACGGCCTCGCGAAACCGGCCCGCGTCGATCAACGGCAACGCACCGTGCTCGCGGAGCTGCTGCAGCGCATATCGATCCTGCGAAACCGGCCCGAAGTCGGGCAGCTTCATCTGCACCTGATAGATCCGCCACCAGCGCGTGAGAATCTGATAACGGCCGGCCGCCGTCGATGGCACTCGAATCTGTCGGTTGAGTACGTTCGGATGCGCCGCATAGCTCGCAAACAGCAACGGCCGTGCCGACGTAGACCCGACCAGCACGTTGTAGCCGTCGTCCGACTTCGCCAGCAGCGCCGCAGTGATCTCGCTTACCGCAAGGACATCGAGAAACGCCACACGGTTCTTTCCGCCTGCGGCGGCAACACTGATTCGCGCCATCGTCACTTCCCCCCAAACACACGCTTTGCATTCCGACGCAGCAGCACTTCGAGGTACTGCGACCCCACAATGCCGAGCGCACTCCCGAGACCCAACAGCGCGATCGGCGGCAGATCCGGAATCTGCAGCAGCGCAATGCCGGCCACCATCGACGTCGCCGATCCGAGCATGGCCCGGCCGGCAATGAGCCGAAAAGTCAGTTGCTCTCCGCCTACCAACACCTTCGCGATGCCGATCAATCCGCCCATGATGATCAGCTCCAGAATCGTCTTTTCGTGGTCTTGCATCGGTTCCCCTTTCCGATAAAAAAAGGCCGCCACGGTTGCCCGTGAGCGGCCTGTAAATAGAATGCGCGACGCGTTACTGCGGCGCCGGCACCACCAGAGTGATTTTCTTGCCCGACTTCTTCTTGTGCCCGACCTTCGCCTTCCCCTTGTTCCCTCCGTTCAATGAGACGACCGTGATCCACCCGCGCGACGCGAACGTGTGTTCGACCGACTCGATCAGAAACTCGCCGTCCACACCGGTCTTGAACCCCTTCAGCGCGACCGTCTTTTCCGCCGACAGATCAGCGCGGCCGCGCATCGTCAGCCGGCTCGTCGACGTATGGCGGTTGAGCGTCGCAAGTCGCGACGTCGCACCGGCCTTCGCGGCTTCCGGACTGGCGAACGCATGCCGTTCGGTATGCACCGCGGATGCACCTGGCGGGGCATCCGGATTCGGGATCGTCAGATCGATCTTCTTCCCCGTCTTGCGGTCGTGCACCTTCGTGCGAACGGCCGCAAAGCTCGCGCGATCCGGGAAGTTGATGTCGTAGTCGAGCAGATCGCCGGGCGTGAGCGTTACGATCGGCAGCGGCTTGCCGCTCGCGCTCTTACCAGCGCCGCGAGGCAGCACGATCAGCTTGCCGGCCTTGACCGTCGCCGTCGCACCGTAAAGGCGAGCAACGCGCGTTATGAAGTGCAGATCGCTTTCGCCAAACTGGTCGATACGCGGCACGACGACGTCGACGTCGCACGCGGCCGACCATTTGTTACGACGCGCGACGTCGCCGACGATGTCGGCCAGCTTCGCATTCGACCAGCTCCCGTTTCGCTGCGTTTTCGACGTCGCGCGCATGTTCGCCGGCTTTCCTTTGATCACGACGCTGGCCGGCGGCCCACGCACACCGACCTCGTCGACGGCATACTCGCCGAGCATCGACAGCCCCTGTCCCTCCCATCCGATCGACACCTTCAACGTCGCGCCCTTCGGAGGAAACTCGATGCGGCCGTCGCGATCGTCGAGCGTGATCGTGCATTCATCTGCGTCTAGACCGGGTTTGTCGATCGCCCGAATCTCGAGCACGCGATCCTGAATGACCTTGGTCACGTCCGAGCCGTTCGCGACGACCTGAAAGATCGCTTCCATCGCACCTCACTATGTCCAGAGCTGGACCGATTCGACACGCGGCGCATCAAGATCCGGCATCAGGATCTCGACGCCGGACGGGAATGGCTGCGGTCGATTCGCCAGCCCCGGATTCGCCTCATAGACAGCCTCGACGGTGCCCTGCAGCGTTCCGTAGAAGCGATAGCAAAGCGTGTCGAGCACGTCACCATCAGACGTTCTTAAAGTCTTCGCCATAGCGGCCGAACTCCACCGAGAATGTTTGCTTACGCGGCAAGCCGTCCGCGAGCAGCGCGTCCTGCTCCTCTTCGATCGCCTGCAACAACCAGCGGCCGAGCACTTCGCCGTCGCCGGTCGTGAGCTGCACTGGCTTCATCCGGCCGCCGATCGCTCGCAGCCGGGTGATCTGCTTCGTGCCGGCCCCGAGCGACGGGAACACGACGCCCGATAGCGTGATCGTCTCGCCCCCTTCGCTAACGGCCTGCAGCGCCTCCTGACGGTTCAGACGCTCCTGCGACGCGACGCGATACCGCGTCGCCCTCCGCAGCTTGTCGTGAGCGGCCGTCGACAGGTTGAAGTGGAATGCGTCGCCGGCATCCGTCGTCATCGACATCAGGTGCGGCGTGCTCGACGACGCTCCGTCAACGAGACCCGACAGCATCGAGCCGACGCCCGTCGACTTGATCACATCGAGCACCGCCGAGTCCTTCAGGCCGACCGCCGCGTTGAACTGATTCCACGCACCACCCAATGCAGACTTCACGCTGTCGGCGGCAGCCCGCACAAGGGGGAAATTCGATCCGTCGACGGCCTTCAGAATCGAGCCGATCGACGCCTGCGTCGCGTTGAAGCTGCGCAAGACAGCGCCGACCTGTGGAAACAAATCCGACGCCACCGACAGCGCGCTCGTCGCGCCCGTCAGCAGCTCGGCTGCGCTGCTCAGGTTGCCGGTCGCAAGACGCTGCAGCACGTCGATCGTCGCCATGCTCGCCGCGCGGTTTCGATCGAATATTCGAACCATCTGCCGCACGCGCTCCGTCGCGATCCCCGCCTGCGTCGCCGCCCCCGTGATCTGTCGAATCACGTCCATAGCACCTCCCTTACATATGCGGAGAGTCGAACATTGCCGTTCGACTGTTCGCCTTGCGCTGTTGCTCCTCCATCATCCGCGTCAACTGCGGACTGACCTGCGCAAGAAATTTGTTCGCCATCTCGGTATCGCTCGCTTCGATCTTCACGTTGAAGACCGGCGCGAACGTGTTCTGCTGATCAATACGCGGCCCAAAGCGGGCATCAGCCGCCGGAGTCTCGGCAGCCTTCGCAGCCTTGGCTGCCGCTTCGGCGTTCGCGGGCGTCTCGTCAGGCTTTTGGCCCAGAAACTTACTCGCGATGGCGCTCAATGCCTTGTCGCCCACGAACGTCCCGAGCGCCCCGCCAAGCACGCCGACGACGGCCGATCCGATCGGGCCGCCGAGCGCTCCGATCGCCGCCCCGACCTTCGCGCCGATCACGCCACCCGCGAGACTGCCCGCGATACCCGCAAAGCGAGTCGCCTTCTTCTCGTTCGTATCGGTGCTCGACGCGACGGCGTACGCATCGCGAGCCGCAAGGCCGAACTTCAGCGCGGTTCCCGCAATGGCCAGCTTCCCTGCCCACGGCGCAACTCGACCGAACAAAGCACGTCCCGCGTTGAAGATCCGCCCGATCCTCCCGATTCGCCCCGCCCGAGCTGCCGCACGACGCGCAGCTCGACGCGCGGCTCGCCCCCCACCCCCCAGGTCGTCAAGCCCACCACCATCGAAGCCACCGCCGGGCATGTTCACGACGAACACGCGCTGCACCCCGGCAGCGGCACCAGCGGCCCCGCCGAGCGCATCCAACGCACGCCCGACCGCCCCGCCAGCAGCCCCCGCCCTTCCTGCGGCCCCTCGACCACCACCACGCGCCAGCAGCGTGCCCCGCGCGATATCGAACAAGCCGCGCCCGATGCCCCAAAGTGCCTTTGCTCCGCGCACCGCGAGAGCCGTGCCGGCAATGCCGACGACAGCAGCCGTCGCCTTCGGAGCGCTATCCGCTGCGGACTGGATACCGCTCCCGGCCCCCTTCGTAGCCTCGCCAACGCGATCCGTGATCGGACGCAGAGCGTCGCCGATGCTGCGCATCGCGTCGTCCCATTGCTGCCGGACCTCACTCCAAACCTGTTTGGAAGTCTCGCGACGGTCCTCCAGGTCCTTCTGGATCTCACCGCTCGCCTGCTGCGCGTTGCGCTTCAGGTTCGAATACAGCTCGGCGTTCTGCATGTAAGCCGTCAGCGCCGCCTTGACTTGCATGTCGTTGAACAGGTCGCCGGTCTTCATCGTGTCGGCAAACGCGGCCATCTGCGTCTGACGCTTGGCCGGGTCCATCTCCGAATTGAACTGCTTCGCCGCCGCCGCAAGCTGCTTCGCCTTGGCCGGGTCGACACGCTCGATGTACGCGCGGGCGAGCACAAATGACGCCTCCAGCGTCGACCAGCCCTTGCCGATCGCCTCGCGCATCTTTGCCTGATAGTCGACGCCGGCCTTCTCATAGTTGCGTTCCGTCTCGCCCGAACCGATCTTCGAGAACCAGTTTTTCAGGTTGTTCGCCGCTTCGTCGGAACTGCCGGCTGTCTTCATCTGCACCTGGAGCATTGCTCCGAGCTGCGTCACCGAGTCCTGCCCCGTGATGCCGATCTTCTTCATTTCGGCGAGCAGCACCGGGAACCACCGCGCCATGTCGACGGACTCGAACGACCCTTCCTTGCCGAGATACGCGATCGCTTCAAGCGCCTTCGACATCTGGCGCGGGTCGACGATCTCCGCGTTTTGCTGCAGCGCTTGGATCATCTTCGCGGTCTCGACCGTCGTCGCCCCTTGGCCGATCGAGAATTTCGCGACCAGCGGCGCGAAGTTGAGCGCCTTCCCGAGATCCATACCGCCCGCAACCATCTGGTTCACGGCGTCGGCAAGCTCGTTGCGACCGATGCCGTTCGCTCCAGCGTCGCGTCGAATACGCGCGGCCATCGCCGCCTCTTCCTGCGTGCGCGCGATGCCGGCCTTGATCGCGATGTCGCGAATGATCGCCTGATAGTTGGCCGAGATCGTCGCCGGCACCGCGACGGCTGCCGTTAGCTTCATCGCGTCGCCGATCACGCCACGCCCGGCCTCTTGCCCGACTGCCAGCCGCGCACGGCCGGACGCCTGCAGATCCAGCCCCCGAGCCGTCCGGCCGAGCTGCGCGTATGCGCGATCGAGCCGGCCGACCTCGATGCCCGCGTCTCTCAGTGCCTTCAGATTGCTTTCGAGCTTGCGACGGATGCCATCCGCCGCGCTGTCGCCCGCCAAATGCAACCGGCGGAACTCTTCCTGCAGGCGCATCGTCTCGCCGACCTGCCGCTGCCAGAGCCGCGAGTCGTTCGCCCGCTTCTTCATCGCGTCGATCTTCGACGACGTGTCGGCGATCGCCTTTCCGAACGTCGCCGACACGGCCCCGCCGATCACGATGCCAAGCGCTAAGTCTTTCGCCATCCCGGCCCCCTCAATCCGTCAGCCACCAGAGCATGTCGTCGATCGTCATCTCGTCGATGGACGTCGGCGACATGCCGTATTCACGCACCAGCCGCTTCGCCAGCGCTTTGAGCGTCTTTCTGTCCACCCTTGCGTACGGATCGAAAGGAGTAGTAGGCGTCCTGCACGCGCTCGTAATCGGCCATGTCCATCTCTTCGATGTCGTCCGGCGCAACTTCAGCAAGCGTCGCGAACAGGATCAGCTCCTGTTGCTCGGTATCGTTCGGCGCGAGCTTCTGCGCACCGCGCATGTCACGCACCTTCGGCCGGCGCATCGTGAATTTGTCGCACTCCACGCCGTTGAGTTTGATCGGATAGACGAGCGGGACAGTGACCTTTTCCATTGCGATTCCTGAAATGAAAAATGGCGAGCCATCGGCTCGCCATTGATTGAATAAAGTAGCTTTGCTGCGTGTCCGTCGAATGACGAACGCGAGGCACTTACATGCCGAGTCCCTTACGAACTTCGGCGAGCTGATCAACACCGTTGATCACGCGCTTGCACGCGAGAATATCGATCTCGTGCACGATCGCCCCCGCGACTTCCAGCTTGTAGTAGTCGCACGACACGCTGAATTTCGCTTCGACCTTGTCGCCGGGCTTCCAGTCGCCCGGATCGACTTCATACAGCATGCCGCGCAGATAGACAGCGACGCTTTTCGTCTTGCCGCTACGGTCCATGAACACCGCACGGAAGACGCCGTTGAACGCGCCTTGATCGACCAGACCGAAAAAGCGCAACACCTCGTATTCCATCGTCGACATGGCGAACGACGCATCGAGCGCTTCCATCCCCTGATCGACCTTGATTGGCGCGTCCATCCCGCCCGCCCGGTGGTCATCCGTCTTGATCTTCAGCTTCGGCGGCGTCATGCTCGTCGCACGCCCCGCGTAACTACGACCATCAACGAACGTATTGCAGTTGTACAGAGTTTCCGGAATCATCGCCGCCCCTTAGATCTGGTTGTCGAGCACTTCGGTCAGCCACTGGTTCGTGACCTCGAAGCGGAAAATCGGGTTTTCGGCAGGCGGGACATCCGTGAAGCGGATGTTCCAGTACACCTTGCCGTCTTCGAGCTGGCTCGCCGTGTTCAGCATCGGGTCCGGATAGACCTCGAAGTTGATCACGGCGCCCTGACGCTTCAGGTCGCGCATGAACGCCTGCAGGCCCTCGGTCACGTCGCTGACGTACGTCGACGTAATGCCGCGATCGACCGCCCACTTGTGGCCGGCCTGCACCGCATCCATGACGATGTCGAGCGTGCGCACGCGCGTGACAAACTTCCACTTCGGATCGGCCGACAGCGTGCGGTTCCCCCACAGGCGGAACCCGCCGTCGCGAATGATCGTCGTGATGTTCGCGTTGTTGAGCAGGTTCGCGCGACACGTCTCGTCGCCGTCGAGGTACTCGATCGGCCGGCCCGTACCCGTGATCTCGACGATCTCCTTGTTCGACGGCGATGCCCAGAAGCCGATCTTCGCGTCGGTCTGACAGAACAGCCCCGCTGCGTACGTCGACGCCGACAGCGAGATCTCGCCGTTCGTCGCGTTGTCCCATGCCTTCGCACCGGGGTCGACCATGTACAGGCGCTTGCTGCCGAAATTCTTCGCGTACGCGATCGCTGCCTCGTCGTCGACGTTCGGACCATCGATCACGGCCACAGCGCGCAGCTTGCCGGCGAGGGAATCGGCTGCCGTTGCGACAGGTTGCTTCGACGAGTGCCCAGGTGCGATCAGCAGCCGCGGTTGCGCATTGAAGCGCGACTTCGCGTCGAGCAGTGCCTGCATGCCAGTTCGTGCGCCGCCGGCCGATACACCGCCGATGATCGCCGATGTGAGCTGCGCCGCGTCGGCCGCTGCCGGCACGCCAACAGCGACAACGATCGCGCTGCTCTGCGCATAGATCGCTCGGGCGGCTCGCGCGATTGCGCTCGTCTCGCCGAACGCACGAACCGCCTCGCCATAGCTCGTCAGTTGTACCGGTACGTTCGGCTGCGCCAGATCGGGGCCGGGCGTATAGGTATCGGTCATGCCAACCACCGACGACGACGGCACCGCAATCGTGCGCGGGCCGCTATCGACGATCGTCGTCGTGATGCCGTGAAAAAAGGAAGTCGCTGCCATGCGGATCTCCGGAAATAAAAAAGCCGCTCATCGGAGCGGCTTGAAACGAAACGACGCGTGCTGCGTCGGCAAAGTTACTTTTTGGCGGGCGTATCGGATGCCTTCGGCTGCTCCGAATCGACAGCGACGTCGGACGCGGCCGAGCCTTCAGCTCGACGCTGCATTTCGGCCTCGGCTGCAGCGCGATCCGCTTCAGCTTGCTTCAGCGCAGCCTCGCGCTGCGCAGCCTCTTCGGCTTCACGTGCCGCCTTTGCCGCTCGCTCTGCCTCGACCTTCGCGAGAATCACGGCCGAATCGGGTTCGGCCGGCCACGCGATCTTCGCCGGGAATGTCGGCGACTCGACAACATTCACCAGCGCGACCTGATAGTCGGCCCACGCGTCGAACGTCGCTTCTTCGAGATCCGACAGCCGCCCCGTCATCCGCGCGTCCGATTTGCCGCGATTCTGCTGACGAGCCTTTTCCAGCCGCGCAAAGAAGTCATTCATCGCCGACTCACGCGCCCGGTCTGCGACGATCTTCTCGTCGACAACCCACTTCTCATCTCGCCAAACGTGAGCATCCGAAGGACGCGGCTTTTCGGTCAGCGCCGCGTCATCGGGTGTCACGCCGGCCACGGTAATCTCAGCGGCCGCGCCGGACTCCGTTCGATAGAGGCGAACACCGCGATAGTCGGGCAGCATCTGCCATTTTTCGTCACGCCAGAACGGCCAGGTACGCGGGCCACGCTCGGGCAGCGGTTCGAGCGTACAGAACGCGGGAACCAGATAGCGGCTCGTATTCATCGGATCGACATCGGCAAGAAAGCTCACGACGTACTGCCCCGTCAAACTGTCATATTGGTTGCAAAGCATGCACTACCCCTCGAATTAATATGCACGGATCATGGCAAGCACGGCGACGTTGCGCATACGTGCTTCCGCACCGCCATCAGCCGCGACGCTGATCGCGTGCGAGTGATTCCCAGCCCCACCGATACCGACGCCGTGCTCGTGCGCACCGTCACCGTTAATCGAGATGCCGGTGCCGCTGCCACCGGTTCGCTTTTCACTACGGCTGCCGCCGTTCAAGTTGATTTCACCGATGTATCCGCCGCCGGATGCAATGGGGATCGAATGGTCATGCCCCGGATCGTTCACGCCGTGTCCGTGATAGCCCCTCACATCTGTCCACGCGCTGTGCGAGTGGTCGCCTACTGCAGCGGCCGATGCGCCGTGTGCGTGCGATCGGTTTTGGCTATCCTGCCAAGAGCCGACACCGCGACCGGCATCCACACCTCGCCCGCCGTCAGCACACCGGATACCTTCGCCGCGAAATTCGGGAATGCGGAACGTCGTCGCCCCGTCACCGGTAGAGAAACACCCCCACCAACCAGCGGCCCAATCCTTCTCTGTCGCGAGCGCACCGCTCGCCTGCGCATATGCCCAGAGCTGCGGATAATCGGCTCGATTGAGTAGCGCACCGTCCAGCTTCAAGCAGCCTGCCCGGACACTCGATCGCACTTCGAAGATGATCTGCCCGATCGATGCCGACGCAATGGCATCGACGACGTAGGCCGTCGACGCAGCATTGTTCGATCGGTCACCAGCGGCCGGCGTCGGAACCTGAACCGGACGATCGAAAATCGTGCCCTTGTTTTCGATGAAGCGAGCCGTCACGATCCCGTTGCATGTGACACCGAACGCACCGTCAGCGATGTGGTACAGACCCGTATCCGGGGCACCGTCCTTGTCAAACGCCAACGATGGATTCTGCGGCGTGCCTTCCGACAGGAAAATCCGCGCACCGGCAGCAAGCCAAAGCGCACCTTTGAGGGTCCCGCCGTTGTTCAAGTCGAGCGGCGCCAGATTGCCTGTGTGAAAGACCGGTGCGCCATCGATGCGAAATGTTCGATTGCTGTAGAAATACTGAAACGAACCTTTCGTTGCCGAATACCACCCAGCATTGTCTGCATTCGCGTAGAAGTAGCCGTCACTCGCACCGAGAAACACTCGGCCCTCCCCCCATGCCGGCTTCACCCTTAAGTCGCCACGCATTTCAACTGACCCACCGAAAGACGCTCCGCTTCCTGTGTCATCGAGCCGCAAGAATCCAGAATCGAGATTCCACAAGATCGGTCGGTAGTCATTCCATGGCCCGAGCGGGTCGCCCTTCTTTGTCTGGAGCAGGTAACAGTCTCGATCGTCGTTGCGCAGCATGACGCCGTAGTTCGCGGACGTAGCTCGATACTGCCCTCCCAGTGTGCCGTCGAGGTCCATCCCGGTCGAACGGACACCGTTCGCGAATGACGCCCGGTACGCGACCTGCATGCCGTCACGCCCATTGTCCGACGTCGTCCCGAAAAGCACGCGCCCCTCGCGAGTGACACGCATCCGCTCGGCACCGCCTGCAATGAGCGCAAGCCATCCACTCGCGGCGGCCGGTCCGACAAAGCAGTTATTGCCCTGAATCTCCAGGTGCGAAACACCCTGTGCGCCGATCTGCAGATATCCATCGCTCGGCGAAAACATGCCTGTATCCGGATCGTTGGCAAACCCGTAACCCGCACCGTTGGCGTTGTTCGGCGTGATTGCCCCGACCTTCCCCATCAGCACGCCCTTCAACGTACCGCCCGTGTACGGCAGCTTGTCGCTACCGAGCGCGTCGGTTCGCTTGCCGAGTGCATCGACCTGCGCACTGACATCCCCGACCCGCTTGTCGTTGGCGTCCGCCCGGTCTTTCAGGTGCCTTGTTCGATTTGCAAGTTGCTTTGTCGGCATGTTGTCGATCCCATCGGGACCGCCTTGCACGGGGTCCGACGTCTCGAACTGATAGACGCCCTCTTCCCACTTACTTTCTTCTTTCAGATTGGCCATGTACCGATCACCCCTCGCGTAAATTGACCGTTGCGCGTCGCGACACCGTTGTGTCGGATCGCAACCTCAGAAAAATCGAGCCAAGCGAGCCGGCTACGAGCCGGCGCGTAGCGCTCGATCGCCCGCTTCAGGTTCTCGCCCTGATCTCGCGTCACCGGTTGCCGTAGCTTCACGATGTACTCGGCCCAAGCAGTCGACCCGCCGTGCAGATATCGACCGTCGCGCTTCGCCGAGCCGTCGCGCCGCTTGATCTGCCGCGCCTCCTGAATGTCGACCTCGCCAAACCCGAGACGGCGAACGATCTCGCGGATCGCCCATGGCGTGCCCTTCTTTTGATAGATCGCCAGAGACGACTTGATCAGCTCGCGTCGCGCCTCTTCGGACTCCGCCAGCTCCCATCCGTCGACCGCGAGTGACCACGCGAGCCACGGCAGGAACGCAGCCGGACAGCGATCCGCATCCCACAGCGTACGAATCACATCCGGGTCAACGGTCGGCCGCATTACCTGCGCGAGCGCCGCCTCCAGAATCGTCTGGTTCGTCGGCAACAGCGCTTCAGTCGTCATCGTTCACCTTCGGATTCAGCACAATCGATGTGCACCGCGCGAACTGGTCGATCGCGCACACGACGTCCGCCACCGGGGCCTTCAGGTCGACCCGCACGACACCCGACGCTTTGGGATGCAGCGCCCCTGTTACGGCCGACCGGGGCATACCAACCCGCAGGGCTTCGCCCGCAGCGACCGCGATATCGAGATCCTGCCGTCGCGCGGCGAGCACGACGCCCGGATCTGGTCCGCGCCCGATGTACACGTCAGCGACGATCGTGTACTCGACCGGCCGTGCCGGCACTACGTGCAGCGTGTCATTGAGGGGTCGACGATCCTCGGGAGAAAGCGCCCGGCGGACCGTATCGAGCAGCGCAGCGCTTGCGACGCCACTGTTCGAGTACGACTTCACTACAACGCGCACGACACCGCCCTCCGGCCGGTCGACGCGCACGTCAGCGACATCCGCAGACGCGTCCATCGCAAGCGATCGATACGCGCCGAACGGACCCGCCGTCGAAGCGCGCTCGATCCCCATCTGCGTCCGCAACCGCAGCCGCTCGTCGCGCTCGTACGTGACCGGAATCGGCGGGTGCGCCTCCGGATCGCCGGGGTCCACGATCTCTTTCTTCAGGTTCCAGAGCGCCGCAAGGTGTTCAAGATCCGCGCCCGTTGCATAGGCCAGCAACACAGCTCGGCCCGCATCGTTGACGCGCGCCCGAAACCGGACATCCTCGTATGCAGCCAGCTCCAGCAGCTTGACGACCGGATCGGATTCCAGTGCCGCCGTCCAGTCCGGATAGATGCGCTTGAAGTGCTCCAGCTTGCGCTGGTACAGCTCCTCGAAGTCGAGCGCTTCGACGAGGTCCGGCGGATCAAGCGCCGACAAATCGATCACTGTCATATCGTCACCTCGAATACAACGTCATCGCCGCTGTAGCGTCCGGCGATTCGAAAAGTTACTTTGCCGTCCACGACCGACAGCGCGTTCACACGATCCAGCGCGATACGCGGCTCCCACCGCCCGATCGCTCGCGCGGCTTCAGCCTGTGCCGCCGATATCCACCCGCGCGTCACGGGCAGGTCGATCATCGCCGGGAGATCGGAGCCGTAGTCGGGCCGCTCGCGACGGGTTCCCTTGCGCGTGCTGAGAATGTCCGCGATGCTCTGCACGAGATGATCGAGTCCGCCGATCAGTCGGCCCGTACGGCGACACATACCGACCAGCGCGACCATCAGATCACCTTCACGTCAATGCGCCTGAAGTCTGCGCGGCCGTCCATGTATCGGATGTGTGCCGACTCCGTTACGGTCGCCTTGCCCGCCAACACCGCGACGTAAGAGCCATCCGGAAACACGATCACGCGACTGCGGAACTCGGTATCGATGTACGTCACGGGTGCTACCGCCCCGCCTTGCTGTGCGTCTTTCGCCATAACCACCCCCACAAACGAAAAACCCCGCACCGGGCGGGGTCCAAAGTTACTTTGATAGGTTCACACTGGCGGGCTGACCAGCTCGCCGTCGCCTTGTTCACGGTGTTGATGCTTGGTGAGCGACTTACCGCTGGCCGTGACGTCACCGGTATATTCCGCACTTCCCGCGATCTTCATCGCGACACCACCGCCCTCGCCCGGCTTGCCCTGCATACCGCCGTTGAACGTGAGCATTTGCTCAGTCGTCGTGTTGCCTGTGAACGTCGAGTCCGGAACATCCGCCAGCAGCTTCGCGCTGCGCAGCGTCGCACCGTCCGCCTTCAGCTCGAACTCAGTGCCGCCGATGCGAAACACGATCCGGCCGCTGGACGGCACCGACAGCACGTATTCATGGCTCGCGTGGTTGTACTGCTCGAACGCACCGTCCGGGTAATCGGTCGCAGTTTCGTCCGGACTCGACCGACCCGAGCCGCCGTGCTGCACCGTGTAGTAACCGGGCGCAACGAACGCGCCCGCCAGATCCCCGGAAGGTGCCCATAGCGCGACCTCTTCGTCGACGGACGGCGGACGCCACTGCCGAACCTTGCCGGCGGCACCGGCCTGCCACTTCAACCAGTCGCTGACCCAATCGCCAATGCGGACCTTCACGCGCGGCGGATCGTACGTGACCGCCTCGACGATAGCCGACTGCGTCAGACAAGCCATGCGGCGATCCATCTCGCCAAGCTCGAAGTCGCTCACACGTCACCCTCCTCTGTGATCCGCCGGATTCCAGTAACGGTCTTCGCGCCCCGGCCCCGTCTCCGGGTCGACGCCCCACAACACCGCGCGCCCCTTCGTCGGCGGCTCGTACGCGTCGCCCAGGTCAAATTCGTGCACCCACTCGACGAGCCAAACGAGATACGTGTCCAGCTCGGGCCGGAACGGATCTTCACCGGCAGACCCGACCTGCTTGCCGGGCGTGACGGGCAGCCCCCACGTTGCGCCGTGCACTTTTTGCAGCACACGCGCGGACAGCTCGCGCACCTGGACGTCGGCATCCTCGACCAACGGGTCGACGATCACGCGGGCCTGCATACGCGCAACCAGCGGCACTCGCCCCGTTCCGTCATCGTGCCCCGGCTCCAGCTCCGACAGCTCGATCGCAACGAACGGCGTGTCGATCGCCTTGCCGATCTTCGGATACGCGTGGATGCGTTCCAGATCCGGCAGCCGCTCGCGCAGGCCGGCCTCGATGCCGTCGTGCAGTTGTTTCAGGTTATCGAGCACGGTTCATCGCCTTTTGCAGTTCATAGTTGACCTCTTGCCGCAGCACCGTCATCAGTCGCGCTTCGCACGCGCGGGCGGCTCGTCGAAACGCAGGGTCGCCCGTTTGCGACCATTCGACCGTCACGACCTCGAACGGCGTTCGCGCCTTCCCGGTTCGCCGATAGATCGGCCCGTCCGGCTGACGCGTCGTCTTGCGCCACGCGCTCTCGAACAGCGATTTGCCGGCCCGGATGCCCTGCTTCGTGCGCCGAACCGCGCCGAGCCGGTGCGCCTCGATCGGATTCAACCCGAGCCACACCTTCCCGGTATCGGCCGACCGCATGAAGAAGTACATGCGCTGCCGCAGCAGCTTCTGCTGGATGCCCGTCGCGTTGCCGACCTCCTTCGCGGTCTGGCTCCTGATCCATGCCCCCGTCTTGCGCAGCGTCCGACGCCATGCCGCCTGCATTGCTGCAGGCGGCAGGCCCGCGAGCACTTCGAGCGCCTTCTTTACGTCGATCTCGATTCTCAGCAGATCCATCGTCACCTCAGAATCAGGATCGTCCAGCCAGTGCCGGCCGGGCGCATGTCGAGCACACGGAACCGCTCGCCACCCGCCTCGACGATGCTGCCTTCGCGTACGCGGGCCGCATCGTCGTCCGTGATGTCGAGGATCGGCGCAACGAGCTGCGTGCGTTGCGTTCCGAGATCCGGACCGAGCCACGGCGCCTTGAACATGCCCTGCAGCGGCTTGCCGTCGATCTTGACCTCGTCCGACAGGTCGCGCTTCACGGCCGTGTCGACATCGGCCATCAGATCCCGGAACGCCATGTCACGCCTTCAGCTTAATCAGTGCCTTCGGGCGCGTGCACATGTGGACCGGGTTCGACTGCGCCTCGATCTCGATACCCTTGCCGAACTGCATCAGTTCCTGCTTCGCGTAGTACGGAATGCCCGTCGTGTTCACCGACTCGACGTAGTCGGCCGGCGCGAAGCGTGAGATGAAGAGATCCGGAACACCTTCCGGAACCGCGTGCGCCTCGTCGTCGGCCACATAGCCGATGTCACCGACGCGGCCACGATAGCGCTCGAACGTGATTCCGCCGAAGTCGAACGCGTCGCGCGCGTCGCCGCGCAGTTGCGCCGCCATCACGGACGCCAGATACGTCTCCTTGACCGACTTCGCACTGATCAGCTTGTTCCAGAACGTGCGGCCACAGAGCGCGCGTACGCCCGTGTACGTCGTCGCGCCGAGCGCATCTTCGATCGCGTCCTGCACTTCGAGACACTTCGTGCGAAGCTCCGTATCGGTCTTGCCCAGCTCGAACGGAATCACCGTCTGGTCAATGTCGAAGTACTTCCACAGGTCGATCAGCACGCGCTTGCCGTCCGCGTCCAGCACCATGCCCTTGATCGCGCCGATGCGATGGAATTCGTGCGTCGCGTCGAGCTGGCGACGCATCTTCGCGAGCCGGCGATTCACGACGGTTTGCAGCGCTTCCAGCTCGGTCTCGGAACCGAACGCGCGCAGGTTCTGGATCTCGTCCGCCTTGATCACCGCACGCTGAGGCAGGTGCACGGCGTTGATCGGAACCATGCCGCGCTTGCTGCCACCGACGACGGCGGCCGGCGATCCACGCTCGCCCGCCGCTACGAGTGCGAGCGTGTCGCCGTCGCGCTCGATCTGGATCGTCGTCGTGGTGATGCCGTCCTCTTCGAACAGCCCGAGCGTGCCGATCCGGCCGGGAACATACGGCTGCTCGTTGATCGCAGCACTCAGGGACGACAGCGAGAACGCGTCGTCTTGAAACAGGGCGATATCCGCCATACAACCTCCGACATGAAAATGGATACAAAAAAAGGCCACGCGGTCTGCGTGGCCTTGAATGGGGTGCGTGGTGATCAGCGGACGATCACGTGTCGCTCGGCGAGATCGCCACGACCGGCCGTGTCGAGGCCCGTGAGCAGCCCGCCAGCGACTTCCGCGAGCCGGACGATCCCCGTTGCCGGGCGCGACGCTTCGGACGCCACCAGCGGCGCGTAGAGCACTGCGGCCGCGACTTCGGAACCGTCATTCGCCTTGTTGTCGTACGGCGCATATTCGCCGGTACTCGTCACACCGAGCACCTGGCCAGACGGCAGCGCCGCACCGGCCTTCACGATGATCTGCTCGCGCGAGATCTGCCCGTTACCCTCCGACACGAGAAATTCGGCCGGGAGATTTGCCTGTACCTTCCAGTTCGACATATGTTTCCCCTCCTCGGGTTACGTCAAAGTTACTTGCCGCTCTTGCGAGCCGCGTAGATGGACGCCGCACGCGGCGCTTTCGCGACCACGGGCGCGTCTTCCGACGCAACCGGGGCAGCACGATGGTTGATCGGCTTCTGCGAAGCCGTCACGCGCTCGAACAGCCGCGCGCGGACCTGATCTGCGCTCAGTCCGTCTGCCACGAAGCCGGCCGTCAGCTCGGTCAAGCTCGCGGCCAGACAGATACCGGCGATGTCCTGTGCGCTGCGGATAGCCGCATCGACAGTCACGCGATCACGCAGGCCGGTCGCCAGCACAATGCCTTCGGCGCAGTGCTCGATCCGCGCATCACGACACGACGCGTACACATGCGACGCCAGCGCCGTGACGTCCGGCGCTACCGGCGGCGGTGACTGCGGCGAGGGATCGGCAGGTGGATTGACCGGCGGCACCTCGCAATCGCCCTCCAGTACGGCGACGATTTCGGCGGGCACCGCTGCATAACGTGCAGCGAGCCGCGCTGCGCCCGCATACGCAGCGATGCGGATCGGATCGACAATCGCGTCGCAGAAGCCTTGTTCCTTCGCTTGCGCGGCCGTAAGCCACGTTTCGGCATCCATGATCGCGCGGACCTCCTCTTCGGTCCGGCCGCTGCGCTCGACATAGGCTGCCATCATGCTGTCGGACATACTGTCTAGCAGATCGGCGAGCTTGCGCAGATCCCCGGACTCGCCGGCAGCGACCGTGTGCGGGTTGTGAATCATCAGCCTCGCGTTCGACGGCATCTCGATCGTGTCGCATGCCATCAGGATTAGTGAAGCTGCCGACGCCGCAACACCGTCGACGCGCCCCGTCACCTTGCCGGCATACCGGCGCACGGCGTTGTAGATCGCGAACGCGTCGAATACGTCACCGCCCATCGAGTTGATCGCGACGACGATCGATGTCGCGGTCGACGCCACCTCGTCGAGCTTTGCGACAAACAGATCGGCATCGGTGCCCCAGAATCCAATGTCGCCGTAAATCCGGATCTCGACCTCGCTCCCGCCCGCCGCGTTCGCCTGCGCGCGGATGTCCCACCACCGCTTTTTCCCTTTCATTCGCCATCCCCATTAGAAAGATCGCCCGCCCCGTCGACCGGATCGAGCGTGTCATATCGAATCCCGAGCCGACGCTCGCGCGCGAGATCTTCCGCGTTCTCCCGGTCGACCTGCTCCGGATCGTCACCACGCGACAGCACCGCACCTGTCCGGCTCGCCAGCCCGGAGCGGATCTCCATCCGCTTCGCCGTGACGTCCTGCACCGGATGGATATACGGCCAGCCCTGCGGCACCCACCGCACCCGCAGATAGTCGCGACGTCGGCGGTAGTAGTCCGGCATCGGCATCGCACCGGACAACGCACACGCGTCGACCCACCAGCGCCAGACCTTCCGGCAAAACTGATGAATGAACACGTTCCACTGGATCTGCTCGATCGACCGCCGGAACTCGTTCAAGATCACCCGCAGCACGCGATCGCTCACGTCGCGCAGATCGCCGGTCATCACTTCGTACGGCATGCCGACCGATGCCGCAGCGGCCATCAGTTGCTGACGCATAAACGGGCCGTAGTCGGTCCCTGCGCCCGGCGGCTCTGCAAACGTAACGCTTTCACCCGGAGCCAGTTCCTGCATGCTCCCCGGTTCGAGCGACACCACCGGCGAGAAGCCGTCGACGTCGTATTGCATTTCGCCGCCCGTCACCGGGTCACCCGGAAACCCCGGCTCGGCCGGCGGCTTCGTGATGAACCCCGCGAAGAGGTTGCTGACCTCCTGCCGGAACAGCACCGCGTCGTCGAAGTTATCCAGCGACTTGAGCCGCAGCAGCACGGTCGACAGCTCGGGAACCCCGCGCACCTGGCCGGGCCGCAGCGCGAGGAAAACGTGCGCGATCTCGCCGGCCGGCACCCGCACTGTCTGCATGCTCGACGTCGATGCACGCCCGTACTCGCCGGGATGACGCTGCAACAAGTGATACGCGACACGTCGGCCGTCCGCGTTGAACTCGACGCCGTTGATGATCTCGCCACCGCCCGGCACGATCTCGTTCTTCTCCATCGGCAGCAGATCGCCTTCGATAAGCCGGATCTGCATCGGAACCGCCAAGCCCTCGCTCGGGTTGCGCAACTGGCGACGCACCAGCACCTCGCCGTCGCCGAAGAACGCACGCGCAGCGAGTGTCTGCACGCCCCCCATGTCGAACAGATCGTCCGCGTCGATCTCCTCGCAGCTATCCTCCCAAAGTTGCTTTTGCAGCTTGCGCACCGCGTCGGTCGGATGCTGCGGGTGCGCTTGAATACCGTTCCCGATCGTGTTCGATACGAGTCGCGCGATTGCCGTTTTCGCCCACGGATCGTTGCGGATCGCGTCGCGAGCACGGGACCGCAACAGGGGCAGGTTTTGCGCCGCAGCCGCATTCGGTCCCGCGCTCGACGCCCGCCACGACTTCGCCCGCGCGCCCGTTGTGCTCGCCGACTCGTACGCCGCCGCCTTCAGCCGCGTAGGCACCACGAATCCGCGCCGCGCGAGTGACGGAAAGCCTTGTTTCATCGCACCCCCTTGCCGGCGTGACGAATCCGGACAATCGACGAGCGTCCGGCCGCGCCGTTCAGAGCGCGAATGATCTCGGTGCGCGCTTCGCGCAGTTCGCCAATCGAGCGATACTTCACTCGCCGGTCGGCATACTGGACTTCCAGCTCACCCTTCGCGATTGCCGACTGGATGCGCTCCAGATCCTGCTTTGTGTATGCCATGCGATTCCCTCGTTTAGCGGCGCTTCAGGTACGTCGACCGAGCAACACGACGTCCCTGAATGCGCGAAACCCCGCTCAGTGGCGGGGTTTCGGCGGGTTTTACTGTAGGCGGCGACGGCCGCGGAATCTCGACAACCTCGGGCACGTCCGGAGGTTCGGGCGGCACCTCGACAGGCAGCGCCGAAGGCAAAGCCTCCAGCACCGGAACCGCATCGAACAGCGAGACCTGCGACGCACGATGCTGCTCGACCTGCCAGTGCGCCTCGGTCATCAGGTGCACCTTCACGCTGCGGGCCGCGTGCAACGCGTACCCTTCGCAGTCCAGCGCCTCGTTTCTCGGGCTGACCTTCTTCCATACGCGCTTACCACCACGCGGCCCCGGCACCTTTACCTCTGCGGTGAGCTGCGACAGGTAGTCGCCGCGCACGCCGCTATACCAGTGCATGCGGCCCGGTCCGTCGCCTTCGAGTTTCAGGCGGTTTTCGAGGATCAGATCCTTCGCACGGCTCACGCCGACCATATACGGCCGCAGCCCATACTTCGCCGCCTTGCTGTTGTTGCGCGTCGAGTCGATCGACGCCTTCGGTACGCTGAAGATCTCCGCGTCGACGTTGCTACTGCCCTTGACGGCCATCACGTTGTAACCGGCCTGCTGCGCCGCGCGCACATACTTATATACCGCGTCCGACGTTGCGCCGTCCGACGAGTCGATCGACATCGCACGTACGCGCATCAGCCAGCCGTTCTCATGCCGGTACGCGTGCGACAGCAGCATCGTCAACGCGCCCCATACTCCGCCCGTCATCGGGTCTTGCTGCTGCTCCGTCACGTTTCCGTAAATCTCGCCCCACAAGACGAGCCAGCTTTCCTCTCCGCGCCCCCACGCGCGCAGCACGATCGCGAGCCGGTCGTGCTGCACGTCGACGCCCAGCGTCAACAGCAGACCGCCGACCGGCACCGTCAGCTCCTCGTATGGCAGCGCACGTTCCGCCAGCACGTCCAGTTCGGGCAGATCCGTCTTGTATTTGTACGCCCGGCCCTGCGAGTTGTTCACGAACGAGCGCATCTTCGTGTCGTCGCCCTCGCGCAACGCCTTGTCGGCCGTCAGCCACTTCTTGACCAGTGCCGCCATGTTCGAGCCGGGGAACGGCGATACCAGCTCGTTGATGCGGAAGCCGGCAACACCGTGAAACGGTGCCGTCGCAACCCATCGACCACGACGGACAGCACGGATGCGCGTCGCGTCATCCCACAACGACCCGCAGTGCGGGCACGTGTAGCGGGCCGACTCCGGTTGCGCACGGCCATAGACCTCATGCGCGACATCGGCGCCTTCGCTCCAGGTGACGTTTTCCCACGCCAGCTCATGCTCTTCGTCACAATCAGGGCACGGCACCAGATACACGCGCTGATCCGATGCCGCGTAACCCTGCTGAATGCGCGACAGGCCGTCGACGGTAGGCGTGCCGCCCAAGATCATCTTGCGCCGCCGGTCCGAATAGCTCTTGTTCCGCTCTTCGAGCAGCGTGATCGAATCACCCTGCTCGCGCACGTTCGTGTTCGCGTCGTCCGGCTCCTCGACCGCGACGACCGGGGCCGGCGTCGACTTCACATCATCCGGTGCGTTCGACGTGATGAACTTCAGGAAGCCCCGCGCGAACGTCTTGTGATCCCACAAGTTGTTTTTGTCGCGGGCCGCGTGAACCGGCAGTTTTGCCGACAGGCGAGGCGTCACCTCGACCATCGGTTCAAACTTCTCCAGGTTGAACTTCTTCGCCGTCTTCTCTTTCGGGAACATGATGATCATCGGACACGGGTCGACGTCGATCCGCTTGCCGATGTAGTTCAACAGGACGCCATCGGTCCACGCAACCTGCGCAGACTTCATGCACACAACCTTCTGCACGGTCGGATCGTCGAGCGCTTCGTGCATACCGAACACCCACGGCGTGATATTCGGGTTATACCGGCCGGGACTGGCCGATCCCTTGGCGCTCAACCTACGACGTTTGCGCGCCCATTCCGTCGTCCCAATCTTCTCCGGCGGGCGCAGCATCGTCGCGATCCGGCGAATCACCGCGCGGACTGTCTGGGTCGTATTCAGAAAGCTGCTCAAGGCATCCATATATGTGCTCGTTCAACCATTCGACGTCAACCTCGACGCCGTATAGCGTCTGCAGCTCCAGCACCAGCTTGTCGGACAGCGACAGCAGTTCGGTTTGAAATGCGCCGACCATCAGGCCGTACGCCTGTTCGAGCTGCGCCGCATTGACGAGCTGCCCCTTCTTCTCGGCCAGCGTCAACAGCTTGATCTCGCGATCGACGCGCTCCGTCATCGCCCGCTCGGCGACGAGATCGATCCCGGTCTCGCTGGAGCGGCCGGCCGCGACCTCACGCAAGTGCCGAATGTAGGCGACGCGGATCTCGTCGATCGACACCGCACGGTAATCGAGCCGGACCTTGTCGACGAACCGCGAAACGGCCGACTGATCAAGGTCGAGATGGTCGGCGATCTGCTGCTGAGTCGGCATGAATATGACCCCCTATGGAAACTCGCCAGTAGAGAAAAAGCGCGGGTGCGAGCCCCCGCGTATGGCGATGCCCGTAGGGTCCCCGCCCGCTCAAAAAGTGGGCAGACCCGCCCCGATCGCGACATCGGCACTCGCGCCGTCGCCCGCGCGGTCCATCGCCCACACGACACGGTCCATCGCATCGTCAAACACGAAGCACCGCGCGGTGACGCGCCCCATGCTTCGATCTTCATCCCACGTCGACCAGACCTCGCTCGGCCCGGCGCTCGTCGACTCGATTCGCATTTCAGCGCCCCAATGCAAAAAGCCCTGAGAGCTTTCGCACTCAGGGCTTCGATATTCATTTCGTAAGGGCGTGCGCCCTCCCAACAGATCCCGACTGACAGTTATCGTTGTTGGTCGCGGCGCTCCCGCGATTCAGTACGCCTGTCGGGCGATTGTTGCGACACGAGTGTGCGGTCGCTCACGTATCCAGTGACGCGGTAAAGGATGTGCAGAGTGTAAGCGATCCGCTCTTGAAATGGAATACGTTTCATCCTCGCAATTGCCGACGCAATGTGTCGTACACCGATCCATCTACCGTATCCAGCAACGCGAGCATGTCGTGAAAGCGCCACGACCAGTTCCGCCGATACTCGTCGAGCGATACGCCGAGCGCGTGCGCACGGCCAGCGTCGTCGACCTGCCGCTTACCCGAACCGGAACAGTCGGGGCAGATGTGCCGGCCCTTAGCATCCGAAACCGGCGACGCGGCGATCCGCCCCATCCCGCCGCAGTCGTCGCATGGTTCGTATTCCCGAAAGACCAGCGGCCCGTTACGGCCTTCGAAGAACGGGATGCGCTCCTCCGATATACACACCTTCCCGCTGCCACCGCATACATCACACGCACGCGTCGACGTCGTGACGGGACGCGCACGGCGCACGACGCCCCGCCCCTCGCACTCGACACACTGGTCGTTCACCCACTCGTCCAGCAACCGCAGCGCGAACCGCTCGACGATGTCGACCTTCGATCGCTCGACAGCATGCCCCGCACGTTGTTCGCGACGCTCGTCGCGTGAAAGGCCCGTGAACCGCGCACGCTTGAAACGGCCCGACGTCCGGATCATCTGCGCCAACAGCAACGTTGCACGTCGAATCATTGCAGGCGTCGGCAGCGGCCCGGCCTTGATTCGGGCAAGCGAGCTACCGAGATCGTTCGCAAAGGCGAGCGCGCCCAAAGTAACTTTAGGATCGGCAATCGGGTCGGTGAACTGACCACGAACGCTCACAGCAACGCCTACCCGCTCTTTCAAATCGATCATCACTCTCTCCTATTCGTCCTAATGTCCTAATGTCCCAAGGGATAAGGCTTGCAGGGGTGCGCGCCTGCGACATGCGACATGCGCCGCTCACGTCGCGCATGTCGCGCCCCTGCACCCGCGCCCGAGACCGCGCCTTGGGACATTGGGACATGGGACGTCCGCAGCGCGCCAAGGCGGGGCAAGTGGCGCGCTTACCGTGCAGGCACAGCGCGCCACGCGATCAAAGCGGACTGTCGTCATCACCCGCCGCGACCAGTTCGCGTTCTGCTTCCAGCTCTTGCTCTTCCTTCACGTAGTACCAACCGCGCGATCCGGTCGACTCACGCTTGCGCACCCAACCGAGCGACTTCAACGCCTTGCCGATGCGGCGCTGTTCCGCCAATGTCCACTTCGACGTATCGAGCTTCAGGATGTCCGCGAGGATCTCTTCCATCGTCGTGCGCGACACGAATTCCAGGGTCTTGGCGATCTTGTCTTCGTACACGTCGCCTTCGTATCGCTCCGCCTGTTCGATCTCGAACAGCGGGCGCTCATGCTCTTCTACGTGCCACACGACGCCCGAGCGGTACAGATGCACGGCTTCCGCCCAAAGCTGTTCACGAACGGCCACAATGCCGTCGATGTCGACCAGACCACCGACACGCAGCGGCCAGTAGCGCCGGTTGCCCGACTCGTCCTTCAGGTACGTGTCGAAGTTGACGGAACCCGCGAACACGCACTGACGCGGGACGTCGGTCGCACGCTTGCCGTAGAAGTTGCGGAAGCGGTCGACGGCCGTCGCGAAGAAGCTCTTCACCGCCGACGAGTCGGCCTTGTTCAACGAGTCCAGTTCGGCCAGCTCGATCACCCACTTGCCGGCCAGCACCGCATACGTATCCTTGTTCCCGATCTGAATCGGCGTGTCGGTGAACCACGGAGCGCCGGCCAGCACCTTCAGCGCCGTCGATTTGCGGTGCCCCTGCTTGCCTTCGAGAATCAGGACGTTGTCGACCTTGCAGCCCGGCTCCATCACGCGCGCGACGGCCGCGATCATCCACTTCATGAACGCGAGTTGCACATAGTCGCTGTCGGCCACGCGCAGGTATGTCGACGGCATCGATCGCACGCGCGACACGCCGTCCCATTTCAGCCCTTCGAGGTATTCACGCACGTCATGGAAGTGGGTCGCGTCCGCCACCAGCAGGACCGCGTTCATTACGACATCGGTACGCACCGAGAGGCCGTATCGCTGCGACAACCAGAGCGCGCAGCGCTGGTCGTCCATGTCGGTCCACTCGCCCTTCACACCTTGCACGAACGGCGGCGCTTTGCGCTTCATCACGCGGCCACCGAAATCGTCCTGCTCGATAACGCCCTGCCATGCCTTGTGATTCGACAGGATCATGTGCACGTTGCCGAGCGTCGGCAGCAGCGTGCCCTTATCCGACCGCGCCAGATCCTGCTCCCACGTGTGTGCGCCGTTCTCTGCCTCGCGGCCATCCCATTCCGGCTGTTTTGCGGCAGCGGACGTCGCGACAGGTTTCGACGGCGTGACGTCCGCGGTCGACACGTCGACCGTCGCCGGCCGGATCTCTTCGTTCGCTGGCGCGATGACGCGCAAGATTGCCGACTGCACCTGCGCCTCGACAGCTTCGAAACTCTCTTCGACGTGCAGGTCGTTGAAATCGGTCAGCTTGCGCTCGCCGCGATTCGCGAATACCGGATAGACGACGCTGACGTCGCCGACCGTCGCTGCCGCCTCGTACGCGCGCTTCAGGCCCGTGTTCTCGAACCGCTTACGGCGCTGCGGCATCACGTCGTTGCCGTAGCTCACTTCGACGTACGGAACGCCGTTGTCGTCACGACGTCGCGACACGGCAATCATGTACCACGTATTCTTCGCCTCGATCCGCACCGGGTCGGCACCAAACACCAGCTCGCCACGGAAAGCGAATTCGTCGGCGAGCCAATCACGCATGCGCTGCTCGATCTTCCAGTCGTCGTCGGCACAAACAAGAATGTGTACGTCCGGATATGCCGCGCGCAGATACTGCACTGTCGGCAGGATTCCACCGGCGTCGAAGCACACGGACAACGCAAATGCTCGGCGTGTTGCCATGCGAATGGAACGGGCGGTCGCATAACCTTCGGCCACCATGACCATCTTGTCGTCCGGCTCGATGTCACCGAGCAAGTACGCTGCGCCCTTCTTCTGCATGCCCTTGTTGAAGCGCTTCGCGCCGTCCGGCGTGATCTTCTGCAGGCCGACGAGACGGGCGTCGTCGCCATACTGATACATCGGCACGAAGATCGTGCCGTCAGCGTCGAAGCGCACGCCTTCGGCCGTGATGCGCTTGCGGCCCAGGTACGCGGATTCGCCATGCTCGGCTGCACGGTTCCACTGATCGCGCGCGCGGTTCGCGGCGAGCTGCGCCTGTCGTGCATCACGTTCGGCCTGCTCGCGCTCGGCCGCCTCCTGCCGTCGACGCGTCTCCGCGAGCACTTCCTCGCTCATGGGTGCGCCGCTCCACTCGAAGCGCTCGGTGCCGGGATCGTCGCCCGCGAAGTGGCCGAACGTACCGCCGTAGCCGATCACTGCGCCCTTGCTCACAACCTCACGAAGCTGATACCAGTATTTCTTGCGCGGCCCATACCGATGATGTTTGCCGTCCGCTACCGGATGGCCGGCGGGCAAGTCGGGATGCCCCGCCGCGCGCAATTGCTGAATGATCTGGTCCAGTGTCGCCATATGAAAAATTCCTCTATCAAAGTCACTTTGGCCGCATGTCGCGGCCAGATCACAATTCGTTGAGCTACGCCCTGTTAGCTCGCACGTCGGGCCAGATCCAGCTCGGCGAGGCGGCGGTCGCGTGCGACCTTGTGAGAGAAGCTGCGCCACGCGCCCCGCCCGGCTGCATAGGACTGCCGTCCACTCGGCGAGCGGCTGTACTGCGATGTGCCACGTCGCAACGCGCTACTGATTCCGTTCACGTTCACAGGGGTCTCCGTTTATTTGCCGCGCAGTCGACGCCATTCCGCCGACATGGAATCGTCGAACGCGGCAAGATCCTGCGCGCAGAGACGATCGGTAAGCTGGTCGCGGAACGCATGACGCTCCGCCTTGGTTGCGAGCGCGGCGCATGCGCGCGCAGCTCGTTCGACGAACACGCGCGCACACCCCGCCGCGATTGCTTCCGCAAGAATCGAAGCGAGGCGATCGGGGAACGTGGCGATCAATTCGGACAGCAAGCGCCCCGCTTCTGCGGGAGCACACTCGAAGCGGAATGCGAGTGCCGTTACAGCGCAGGCCAAACGCTGCTCAGGTGAGCAACAGAGGCCGATATGTTCACGTTCGGGCCGGCAGCACCCCATGCCGGACTTAAACCGTTCCATGACGACGGCGGCGACGTGCGGCGAGATTGCGAGCAGCGTGAATCAGACGCTGGAACAGACGCTGGCCCTTGCGGCCAGTCGCAATGATCTTCTCGGCGTCTTGCTCGTCGATCCGCTGATCCACCAATGCCCGTGTCACGTCGTCAGCAACGAGACCCACATGCGCCTGCAGGTGCAGCGCCGTCGAAACGAGACGCAGCGTGCCGGGTTCGCTGACGTCGTCAGCGACGTGATCGTCGACGTGTTCGGCCACCAGACCGAATCGCGAATTCAGCGCATGCAGCGCGTCGAGCGCGTACACCTCGCCCTCTGCCTTTTCCTGCATCCACTCGATCAGCAGCTCGAACATTTCCATCGACAAGCGACTGTCGCCGACGCCACGCAGACGCAGGCGAAGCGATTCCGCCGTGATGTTCTTACCGCGCCGGATCGTGAGGTGATTCGCCGCGTCGGCGACACCGCCGGGCGTGTTGCGAACGGACGTATAGAGGACGTCCAGCCATTCGGTACTGTCGTATCGGCAGGTCATGTTGAGTATTGAGCGGAAGCGGCTTTCATCCTGTCGCGGCGCACACGCCACGATTACGATTCAGCGGATGGATAAATGGACGACGTCAATGCACCGCAGGTTGTGCAGCGCCCGCGACCGGGTGATTGGAGAAGTGGTCGTAAAGGGTCTGGACGGTCGAAACGCGCGGATCACGATGGATGCGCAGGGCGATCTTTGTCAGCGTCTGGTAGGGGATGCCGCACTGGCGGGAGATTTCCGGCCACGCACCCTTGGCTGCGTCGAGGTTGCGCAGCACGGTAGCGAGCATCGGTTCATTGTTGTTCCGCATTGGACGATCCTTGGATGATGACCGCCCAAATAATATCCCATTCGGGATATTCTCTCAATGCATACGGCTGGCCCAATATCTCGCAAGGGATTGTATTTTCCCGGCAATATGCAGCCATGAATAAGATGCCGCTTCGGAAAATCTTGGCGCGGAACATTCGCCGGCACATGGAGGCGAACGAAGACATCCGCACGCAAGTGCAGCTCGGCAAAGCCGCTGGCGTGGCACAGAGCAGTATTGCCCGCGTGCTTAAGGGCGAGGTAGACACCCAGCTTTTCGTTATTGAAGCGATCGCCGAGGCGATAGGCGTGCCACCTGGGTCGCTCCTCATGGATGACGAAGTCGAGCAGGAATTGCTTCGATTCAATCGATCGCTCGTGGCCGCACTACCCGCCTCTGAGAAAGCCAAGATCGAGAGCTACATCGAATTCGTTTTAAGCCAGACGGAAGCCGTTCACATCGAAAGCGACGGCTCCCTCAGTATCTCGGAAGAAGTCCCTGCAACCAGCGAATCCAGACGCCGTGCGGGTGTGGCTGCTCAACGTCCATTATCAAATGAAACGGTGAGCAATGAGAAACCACGCCGCGAAGCAGCATTCCGAGAGACCAGAAAACAGCGCCGATAACGTCTACCACCTTTCGAATCACGACCTCAATCTCCGGCACCGGGCAATTCGCGAGCACCTTCGCGACCAGTTGGCCCGGCACGCCGAAGAGTCGATCGTCGCAATCGCCTGCGTGACAATGCAGGCAGATGGGACGGTCAACATCTCCGCCAAAGGAATCGAAGCCGACCTCGCCGACGACATGCTCGACGGACTGGGGCACCTGTCGGCCCGCATTCGCCATCACACCAAGGGAAAAACCAAACTCGGGAGCCGGCAAGGCGGATATGCCGCAGTTGGCCTAATGGCAGCCATTGCGCTGCTCGCGTTCGCGTACGTCAACGAGACGCCGTGGCTCGACTGCGTCACCGTACTCGCGGGCCAGCTTCTCGCCCCGTTTAGCACCCGCAAGCGCACTCCACGCAAATAGCCACAACACTCCACCATCCCCTACGGGGTATTCTCCGCACAAAATATCCCGATAGGGATTGACACGGAAATATCCTAACGGGGATACTCCGGCTGTCGCGTCGCCCGACGCTCAACCGGAGATCCCACCATGAAACCTACCGATCTGAATGCGGAAGCCCGTCAGGACTGGCTCCGCGACGAACAAACGCCCCGCATCACGCCTTCCGAACCTGCCCGCCAAAGCAACTTTGAAAAGTCGCCGATCTTTCGCTGGACGGTCGTCGCCGGCCTCTTGTTTGTCGCCGTGAACGTGTTCCAAGACGATCCGGTCGTCGTACCGCCGACCGCCTACCGCGTAGCCGTCTAATCCACCCCGATCCTGCCGGGGCATGCGCTCCCGGCGTCATGGAGACCACCATGCCGCGAATCAAAGCCCGAACCCTCCCCCTCGTCGACGTCGAGCGTCGCGACACCCTCTCGCTTCGCACGATCGTCCGCTATGACCCGAACGCTCGACGCCCCTCAACACCGATCCTCGTCGGCAAATACGTTGTTGGTCGCCGCCCCTTGGCGGACAGCGTACATACGGAGTATTTGATCCTCGACGGCACCGAGATCGCCGGCAAGCAGATTTCGATCCCGGACGAAGGCAACTGCGCCGACGCGATCAAACGTCTCCGTGCGGCGAAGCGCGCGGCGGGTATCGAGGCATCGAGGGCGATCGACAAGGCGAAGAAGCCCGGCAAGGTCCGCACAGCAGCGACGCGGGAGGTTGCGTAATGGACGATCGCACGCAACAGCTCGACCTGACCGCGCCCATCCCGACCGGCAACATCAAGGCCGCAGCCGCAGCGGCCGGCGCAACGTCGGCGGACCTGTGGATGGTCCCCTATGACCAGCTTCACTATGATCCGGCGGACAACATCCGTGCGGTTGACACCGAATGGGTGGCGCACCTAGCGGCGCTGATGCGGGAAAACGGATACGACAAAGGCTCCCCGCTCCATTGCTATGCTCGGAAGGTCGACGGCAAGGATCTTCTCTACGTCTACAAAGGGCAGCACCGCTATCTCGCTGCCGGGCACGTGATTGCAACAGGCAAGAGTCTGGGGAAGATTCCGGTCGTCGTCCGCGACGCCAAAAACGTCAACCGCGCCGAAATGGTGATCGACGGCTATCTCAGCAACAACGGCAAACAATCGTCGCCGCTTGATCTGGCCGCTGCTGTTGCAGAGCTACGCGACATTCATGGCATGACGCTTGCCGCAATCTGCAAGCGCCTGAATGTCTCCGACCAAACGATCCGCGACGTCGGCCTGCTCGAACGGGCACCGGCTGAACTGCATCAGCTCGTACGAGACGGACAATGCACCGGCACACTGGCGATCGAACAGATCCGCCTGCACGGCGGCGACAAGGCGCTCGAACGCATCGTCGTCGGGATCTCCAAAGCAGCAGAGGCCGGCAAGTCGAAGGTAACGAAGAAATATCTCGAAGCCGCGCCCCTGCTCGATACGCTTCCGGACCCAGCATCATCAACGGAGCAGGTAACATCCGCGGCCGCCACCAACAGCGCCGAGCCTGTCGCCACATCGACGGACGCGGAAGGCACGGCCGACACGCAGGCGCCAACACCGGCCGCCCCGCGCCAAGGCACCCCCGCCAAGATCAACGAGAAGCAGTCAAAGCAACTTTTGCAGGCGCTTCAGGCGGTACTGCATGACCCCGTATTCGGCAAACTATCTCCCGGAACGATTCGCGCCGTACACGCGGCACTCTTGCCGGTAGCCGACCTCCTCGACTCTCCGAAGAAGGCACGGATTTACCCCGTAACAGCACCGGATCAAGACGGCCGCTGCGTGCCTGCCGATACTCTTCGCGCCCCCGTCAGCAAGCGGACGAAAAAGCCGATGGCGGAAATCTACGTAGCTCAACCGAAGGCAGATCAGTGGATCTGCGCGGCGATGTACAACTTCGGGGACAGCTTCGCATCGACGCCACTGAAGTTCGGCGCAGGCACTACGACCTACCCGACGCGAATGCAAGCTGCACAGGAAGGCGCTCGGTGGCTGAGAAAGACGCTCGACCGCGAGAACGTCAAGCGCCAGAAAGACCTTCCGCTCGCCGTGCAATGGCTCGATGACATCCTCCAGTCACCCGACCCCGACTGGACGTCGGAAATGGCGCAGGAGGCAGCTAAATGACCTCTCGCCCGGCCCTTTCTACCCCACGTCCGCTGCCGCGAAAGCGGGAACACGCGAAGAAGCGCTCGGCTATCGCACTGGTAAGCGTCAACGGTACTTCGACGCAGCTGAACAGCGGCGGGCTGACGCCCGCAACAACGATCCAGAGCAACGAAGCGCCGCTCACGCGGCGCAAACCTATCCAGACGAACGAAGCCTTGGCGGATGCCCGCCAAGGCAGGCTCACGCGCCTCGACGCCCTTCGCACCGAGATCCGCGCGCTGGTCATCGAGATCTCGCACGCGGCCGACGTCGAGCTGCTGGACCTGATGGCCGACGAGATCGGTTCGTTCGCTCGCCACAAAGCGGCGCAGGACGCGCGCACCTGGGCAGCAACCGCCGGCATCACGCTCGAAACCGGCCTCATGCAACTCGCACGCGCGTTCCCCAACCCCGTCACACTGGAAACTCAACATGACTGATCAAGCCCTCTATGCCGCACACATCGCCAAAGCTCGGGAGATCGTGGTCGCGTCCGTGAAGCGCCTGCGTGCCGCTCACGTCGACTGCATCGATCTGATGGAGCAGGCAGAGCGATACCTTCATGCGACACGGGCGATCGACCATTTCCACGCCGTCTACGATGCCGACCTAGCCTTCGAGCCGAATGATCAGCGGACGATCGCAGGTCTCGCGAACGTCGGCAGCGCGCTTTTCGAGTTGCTGTCACCGACGATCCCGTCACACACCTCCGACGAGGCGCTGGCTGAAGTCATCAACCACCTACTCAACATGCGCGCCGAAGCGCGACTTCACTCCGCACCTGACAACCTGAACGGGGGGGCGCTTTGAGCCTGCTGACCCGCGCCTACATCCTTGAAAAGTACGGTCCACGCATGACGCTCGCGCAGCTCGCACAGCTACTGCTGATGTCCGAAGGAACCATCCGCAATCAGATCAGCGCCGAGACGTTCCCGATCCCGACTTACAAGGAAGGAGGTGGGCGATTCGCCGCCTATGATGCTGTCGCCGACTACTTGGACGGAATGTCCGCGCAGGCTCGAAAGCGTGCTGCATAGTTACTTTTCAGGGCCGGCAGCCTTCGCCGGCCCCGTGCCATCCCGCGCAGGCTTTTCGAGAGCCGGCGCGTCGCGCTTCTCAATCGCCGCCCGAGCGCCCTCCGGCAAACCAGCGTAGTAGCTCTCGACTCGCTTAGGTTGCGCAATCAACTGCTCAACGATCAAGTTAAGCATCTCAAACAACACCACTCCCATTTCCGGAGTATCGTCCAAACTGATTTCACCGGGATGGACAGCGTTGTTACCTACGACGCGACAATAATCGAGCGCCTGCTGTACGTGAGGCGACAGGCCGACCTTGACGAGTGCCGCAATGTCATCGTTGATGTTGGTACCTTTCTGCCCAACTTCCTTTAGCAACTTCTGCAACGCGAGACGTAACAGGGCAACCGCCGCTCGGGGCGATCGCCCGAAGATATCGCGCGCCTCGTCGTAATCGTTGCGTGGCCCCTCAGGGAAATCTTCATGCGGCAACGACACGCTCGACGTCGACGGGACTAGCATCCTCTCTTCGTACCAATACGAGCTTTTTCTACAGTGCCCACATATGCAGACGTCCCACTTCTGATTAACGACCAGAGTGCCATGTGGCCGCCACTGGAACGACTGCCAGTGTTGCACCGAAAACACTCCGCAATGCACGCAATTAAATTGGTTTGCCCGATGCTCTGCCGGATAATGCTTCGCCATTCTTGCCCCCGTGACGATAGCTGGTTACGAGATGTCCGATTGTGTCATATCCGGCATCGCCCTCAAGCGGCCCTTCTCTGCAACCTTTTCAGGGCTCAGATTCGTGTACCGCTTCAGGTTGCGCCAATCTTTGTGTCCCGTCACCGTCGCCACTTCCGGGATGTCCCACCCGCCCTCAAAAAGCGCGCTCGTCGCTTCGTGCCGCATGTCGTGCAGCCGTAGGTCGACGATCCCTTTGTCGTCACACGCGAGCTTGAAGTATTTGCTGGCCGTGCTCTTGTCAAACCGGAAGATGTACTCGTTCGGGTGCGGCTCGGTCGCAGGGTCCGCCTTACGCTTTGCCTCGTACGTAGGGGGCACCGGATAACGCGGCTGACGCAGCAACACTTCGAGCGAGTCACCGATCAACGGCACCCACTCGTCGTTACCCTTCTTCTGTCGCGGATGCTTCCGATCGCGGACGAGAGCGAGCCGCCGCTCGACGTCAAGATCCGACCACGTCAACCGGAACAGCTCACCACGGCGAAACGCGCTCCTCATCGCAACCCGGATCACATCCGGCACCGCCTGCTCCCGTTCCGGATGCTCCGCAAACCACTGGAAGATTTTCACGATCTCGTCGCGAGTCGGCCGGCGGTCCCGATGCTTGCCAGGGCCGATAAGCTGGAGGTGATCGAGCGTCGGCCGCGCGATGCTAGGTGCATGCGGCAATCTCAAGTCGAGAAGCGACGCCATATGCTTGTACACGGTCCCGAGCTTGGAAATATCCATGTCGATCGTGTATTGCCCCGCCCCCTCTTTCTTCCGCTCTTGCGCAAATTTCACTAGCCGCTTGGTCGACAGCTTCGCTGCCACCTCATCATCAAAGTGACTTTGCAGTCGCTTGAGCATGTAGTCTTCGTTCGACTTGTCGGCCACCGCCCGCCCGGAGTCCTCCCGAGCGGCACGATACAAGCGAACCAACTCGCCGACCGTGATCGTCTGCTCGTCAACGGCTGCCTGCCCCTTATCAATTCCGCCCTCAATCTCACGCGCCCATGCTTCGGCCGCACCCTTGGTCCGAAACGTCTTTGCTATACTCTGTCCCCGCCGGCGGACTTGTGCCCGCCAGCGGTCGCCGATCTTGAGGATCGAAGCCATGAAATTCCCCGCATGTGGACTGTAGCAATGCGTCATCCACATACGCTGCTACAGGGTCGATTTGTAGCAGAATTGTAGCAGGCGGGGCGTTAAACTATGCTTCACGACCCGTCATTTCGCGTCATTCGCGAGCGGGCCAAAATCCCTGAAAGGCAAGCGGGACAAGGCCAAGAGCCTGATTCAAAAGGCTTTGATCCATCCCGCTCAAACTATCCGCCCCCCGTAGTTCAATGGATAGAACAAGCGCCTCCTAAGCGCTAGATACAGGTTCGATTCCTGTCGGGGGGACCAGCCAAGCCCCAAACCATCCCCAAGATTCACAAGAAATCCCCCGCTCAAGCCCGTCTGGCGGACCTCCAGCTCACATCGTTACCCAAGGTTGCTCAGTGACAGCCGGAGAAAGTGCTGGAATTTTTGTTGGTATCAGCCGATACCAACAACACAGATACCAACAATGCCTCTCACTGACGTGCAGGTACGGAACGCGAAGGCCAGCGCGGCCCCGTACAAACTCACGGACGGCAATGGAATGTTCTTGCTCGTCCAACCGAACGGCGCGAAGTACAGGCGCTTGTCCTACCGCTTCCTTGGCAAGCAGAAGTAGCGCGACGAAGCCCGCGAGCAGATCGCGGCCGGCATCGATCCGGGCGAGGCGAAGAAGGACGCGAAACGGGCCACCGAAATTGCGGCGGCAAACTCGTTCGAAACGGTAGCCCGCGAGTGGTTCGACTCCCAGCGTCCGGGCTGGAGCGACGGCTACGCGGAGAAGGTGCTGAATTCCCTTGAGGTCGACGTGTTCCCGAAGATCGGCCCTCGCCCGATCGCGGAGATCGATTCGCCACAGATGCTCAGTATCGTTCGTGAGATCGAAACGCGCGGCGTGCGCGAGACGGCGAAGCGAATCCTCCAGCGCTCCCGCGCGGTCTTCCAGTACGGAATCATGACCGGTAGATGCTCCAGGAATCCGGCGGCAGACATCGATGCGCAGACGGTCTTGAAGAAAGGTCCCGGCGTGCAGCACATGGCCCGCGTTAAGGCGACTGAGATTCCGCAACTCGTGCGCGACATCGACGCTTACCAAGGCGACCTAGTCACCCGGCTCGCGCTGCGCCTGATGGCGCTGACCTTCGTGCGGACAACGGAAATGATCCGTGCGGAGTGGTCGGAGTTTGACGAAGTCGCCGCAGAATGGCGCGTACCGCCGGAGCGCATGAAGATGCGCGACCCGCACATAGTGCCGCTATCACTGCAGGCGCTCGATGTGCTCGCCCAACTCCGAGCGCTCAATGGCCAGCATCGATTCGTGTTCTACAGCGTGCAAGGCCGGAGCCACATTTCGAACAACACCATGCTCTATGCGCTCTATCGCATGGGCTACAAGTCGCGAATGACGGGGCACGGGTTTCGCGGGCTGGCGGCTACAGCTCTGCGTGAACTCGGCTTCGGGCGGGACGTTGTAGCGCGCCAGATGGCACACGCCGAACGCAATCGGGTGACGGCCGCCTACGTCCACGCCGAGTATCTGCCGGAGCGCAGGCAAATGATGCAGGCGTGGGGCGATCATCTCGACCGCCTCAAGGCAGGAGCGGAGGTCGTTCGTATCGCGTCGGTCCGATAGCGGGTTGACGTCGTCCTCACCGGTTCGCCCACCCCGCGTCACTGCCAGCGATGGGAGTGGGCGTCCGTTGTCACTGAATGTGAAACGTCGCGGCGATTACATGTCGCTCGAAATAGACGTACAAAGCAAGCAAAGCCAAGCCCGTAACAATGCCTGCGACACGCTGCGTCGTGACTTTCCTTGGCGCGGGAGAAATGTCCACCACGTTTCGCCGCTCCATATGGCGATTAGCGGCGTACAGCACCGCCGCTAATGCAGCCGCTCTGACAACTGCGCTCAAAATTGTCATGCATCCCCCGATTTATCCGCTTCGTCTTGTGCGTTGCCGATTGACAGGTCTCTGTGCGAAGGCAACCCAATTTTCTTGTTACGCGTGTTTGCGGTGATCGCGCTCAGATTGTGGACGATTTTGGTAATGGTGTCGAAGACCTCCAACGGGTCGAACGCGAACGACGAGCCCGCTACCGCCCCCCTCATGGTTATGCCCCCGTTGCTGCGCGCCTCCCACCGATTTATCAGGGTTGGCATCGCACTGCCGACTCCCTGCATTTCGGTATGAATATGCCCCCCCTTAGGCGGGCCGGGAGTAGGAAAAACACGCCGGTGTGAGCCCCCGCGTCTTTGCCCTAGACGCAGGGTCCCCCGATTTCCGGCCACCCCGACACTTGCGACCGGCGCGACAATACCTGATCGGGGCGCATCGTGGCCCCCCCTCGAAAGCACGTCGTCGATGCCCTTCGAATCCCGGAGAGCCGCGCCCCGTCTGGCTGACGGTCGCTACAGTCGGTCGACGCCTGTCCGCTCAGTGCAAAACGAGTTGGAGATTTGGAGATAAGCGCCTGAATCGGCCGCAAAGCCTTGTGGGGTAAGGCTTCGCGTGTCTCCAAACGATTTGGAGAACGCTGGAGATACTGGAGATAAACCGGGCTGGATTGTTACGGTGGCGGCAAGATTATCGGCAGCCGCCCGCCCGGTTCCGTCTGGCGCGTAACCGCTTCAAGAAATAGGAGCACGATATGACCACACATACATTGTTTGATCTGCTCGACCGGCTCGACTCCGCAAAAATTCACTACACGCTGAGCCGCAATCGACCAGATACCGTATTGGTTTCGGTTACCGTGGTTGGGATGCGGGTCGAAGTAGACGTGTTCCCGGATGGGCACACCGAGGTTTGCACTTTTCGTGGAACGGAGGAGCCAACTGACGATGCCAATGCGCTGGAACAGATCATCGAAGCAAGTCGAGACTGAATCGAAATGCCGGTAGTGACGCGAATCACGCTCCACAGGCGCCTCAAGATCACTCTCGCGTACCGCAACGACCGGGATTTACTTCTTGACCTGCGCGCCACCCAATACCGTGCATGTCGACCGTCTTCCGGAATCGATTGACTCTCCACATCAGCCCTAGTACACTTCGCGCCGCGGGGTGGAGCAGTCTGGCAGCTCGTCGGGCTCATAACCCGAAGGTCGTAGGTTCAAATCCTACCCCCGCAACCAATACCGAAGCCCGCTCTGCGAAAGCAAGCGGGCTTCTTGCTTTCCACATGCACGGCTGCGTGTGCACCGACTGGCCACACTGCACACGGATTGCGGAATATTCAGACGCCGGCATCACCTGCGACACACGACCGCACCTTGTCCAACCGCCACGGCTCTGCGCCAGAAATTGCGTAGAATTCCGAACCTTCTTCAGCATCGGGACTCCCGCAATGATTCGAGCGATCGCGGCACTCGCCGCGCTTTCAGCGATGGCCGGCACGGCAAACGCCGCCGACACCCTCACCGCGCCTGCAACGCAGCGCTATGTCAGCCCCGGCATCGCCAACGTCACAGGCGCAGCGGCGCCGCGCCCTGAAACCGCCTCCGCCGACGCGCGCTGCCGTGAACTGGCCGCCGGCATCGACGCCGTCACGCACACCCCCGACCGCGGCCAGAAGGTCGTGCGCGGGACTGGCCCGGACGGCAAGCCGCGCACCGAACTAATCGCTTACGACAAGCGCGCCGATCTCGAAGCCGAGCATCACCGGCTCGGCTGCCGATAACGAACGCAACACCGCCCGGCCAGGTCAAATCGCGCCGGGCGTCCGCATTCACGCGTTTGCACCACCATCGATCGTCAACCCGGTCCCGTTGATCGACCGCCCTTCCGGCCCGACCACGAACGCGACGAGCGCCGCCACGTCGTCGGCCTTGCCGTACTGCGGGATCGCCATCCGCGAACGCTGCGCACCGGCATGTTCGCCGTCGGCCGGGTTCATGTCCGTATCCGTCGACCCCGGATGCACGATATTGACCGTGATGCCGCGCGGGCCCAAATCGCGCGCGAGCCCCTGCGTCCAGCCGATCAGCGCAGCCTTGCTCGCCGCATAGAGACTCATCCCCGCATCGGGCACGCGCGTCGCGAGGCAGCTGCCGGTCGACACGATGCGCCCGCCCTCCCCGAGGTGCCGCGCCGCCGCCTGCGACGCGACGATCACCGCACGCACGTTCACGTTCAGCGTCGCGTCGATATCGTCGAGCGTGAGGTCGTCCAGCGCGCCGGCCCGGAAAATCCCCGCGTTGTTGACGAGGATGTCCAGACCGCCGAACGCCTCCGCCGCACGATCGACCGCGTCGCGCACGGCCACCGGATCGGCGCTGTCGGCCTGGATCGCGACGGCGCGGCGGCCGAGCGCCTCGATGCCGGCGACGACGGCCTGCGCCCGCTCGGCCGATTTCTCGTAGGTAATCGCGACGTCCGCGCCATCGGCCGCCAGCCGTTTCGCGATCGCCGCGCCAATGCCACGGCTGCCGCCCGTGATGAGTGCACGCTTGCCCTGAAGTCGGTTCATGTCGATTCCTTTCCTCATTTATGTAACGACCAACACAGAATGTGGCAGGTTGCGCGACACAGTCAATTGATTTAATTTATCGATCGATACAGATATCGACGAAGGAACGGACGCAATGGCTGAACGGGGCCGACCGAGAAGCTTCGACAAGGAAGCGGCGCTGGAGCGCGCGATGGAGGTGTTCTGGCGCCTCGGCTACGAAGGCGCATCGATGACCGACCTGACGGCCGCGATGGGCATCGCGTCGCCGAGCCTGTATGCGGCGTTCGGCAGCAAGGAAGCGTTGTTCCGGCAGGCGCTCGACCACTACCGCGCAACGGAAGGACGGGAAATCTGGGGGGGCGTCGAACAGGCCGGCAGCGCGCACGACGCCGTGCGGAACTACCTGATGGATACGGCACGCGTGTTCACGCGGCGGTCGAAGCCGGCCGGTTGCCTGGTCGTGCTGTCGGCGCTGCACCCGGCCGAGCGCTCCGATACGGTCCGGCAAACGCTGATCGCGATGCGCGAGCGCACGGTGCAGAATCTGCGCGAACGGCTCAAGCAAGGTGTCGCGACCGGCGAGATCGCCGCACAAGCGAACCTCGACGCGATCGCACGGTACTATGTGACGGTCCAGCAGGGGATGTCGATCCAGGCGCGCGACGGTGCGAGCCGCCGCGATCTGGAGGCCGTCGCGCAAGCCGCGCTGGCCGCGTGGCCAGCGCTCGTCGGTACGGGTGGCACAGGCGGCGCTTAACGGCCGGACGCCGCCGCTGCGCGCAGCCGCGCCGTAACGTTACTGCTTCGCCGCGTGCTGCACGTCCTTCGACACATGCCACACGCGATAGCGCACCTCGAAGCCATCCGGCACATAGACGACGAGCGGCAGGCGGCTGTTGTAGCGCAGCAGTTGGCCGTCACCACGCACCTGCACGAACCGTTGCTGCGGCGCCTGTCCCGGGCACGCCATCAGCGTCGATGCCGGCCCCTTCACGTCGGTGAGCTGGTAGTACGTATAGCCCCAGCCCTTCACGTCCTCGGCGGTCAGCTCGCCGCCGAACCACTGCTGGTTACAGTCGGTCTGCAGCGTCTTGCCGATCATCAGCTCGACGCGCGCATCGCCTTCGTTCTCGAGCGCGGGCAGCGCGATCACGACGCGCTGCTGGCCGGCCGCTGCCTGCGGAAACATCTTGATCGACTCGGCCGTCACGGCGGGCGCCGACGCAGGCGCGGCCACGCAGGCAGCGGCAGTCGTCACGCAGAAGGCGGCCAGCACGGCCCGGATCGCGAATTTCATCGATGTGCTCCTGAAAAACAAATGAGCTCCGGATGCTAACACTTCCGTCACATGACCTTACGCCGCTGTAATTTGACGACACAATTGCAAACAGCTGGCAATCCCCTTGCGCGGTACTTATAGGGGAACCAACGGAGAACATCATGCTGAAGCTCATTGCTGCCGCCGGCGTCGCCACCCTGCTGGCCGGCTGCGTCGTCGCCCCGGACGCCGGATACGGCTACGGCCAGCCCTACTATTCCTCGCCGGGCTACGCGTACAGCCCGTCGCCAGTGTACGGCACGGTCAATATCTGGGGCGGTGGCGGCGGACGCGACTGGGATCGCGGCCGGCGCGATTACCATCGCTGGGACGGCGATCGTGGCGATCGAGGCAACCGCGGTAACGGCTGGGGGCGCGGCGGCGGACACCGCGGCGACTGGAACGACGGCGGCGGAAACGGCGGCGGCCATCGCCACTGACGCGCATTTGCAACCGTTTGTATCCGCGCACGGCCCGCCGGAGGTAGCCGACGCGTCATGCAGACGAACGGACGGCTGCGCAAAAGACAAAGGCCCTTGCTTGAAGCGAGGGCCTTTTGTCGTCCGGTGCGGTGAAGCGAACGTCGGCGGCGCCGGCCATCCGGCACCGCCCGTTCACGCGTCGCGCTTCCGCCTGCTTACCAGCCGGCCGGCTGCGCGTAACCGCCCGATACCGGCGCGCCGCAGACATACGCGCGCTGGTAGCGGTCGTAGCAATAGTTCGGGCCGTCGTCCTGATACTGCGCCTGCTGGTAGGTCGGATACGCAGGCTGCTGGTAGGCAGGCGCCTGGTAGTACGTCGGCGGCTGATAGGCCGGTGCCTGGTACGCAGGCGCCTGATATGCAACGGGCGGATTCATCGCGGACGTCACGATCGCGCCCAGCACCGCGCCGCCGATCAGCGCGCCGATGACGGCGCCACCGTCGCGGCCATGCGCGGACGCCGGACCGGCCACGGCAAGCGAACCGGCGAGGACACACACTGCGGCAATTTTTTTCATGATGGACTCCCACGCGAAGTGGTACTGGATGCGATCCATTGTGGCGGCTCGCGGCCGTAATAGATGCAGCAAGTGGTAACGCGCGATTACCGGTATCACGCACATCGAAATGCGCCGTCGCCGTGCTACGATTTTCGGCACACAGGAGACGCCGTCATGCAGCCCGAAACCGCCCGCCGTTTCGATACGGAATTCGCCCCGCGCATCGCGCAGGCGATCGCCACCTTCTTCGCCGATCACGTGCTGACCGACGTCGTCCCGTACAGCGGCCACGGGCACCCGACGCGCGTGCAGATCCGCAGCACGCCGCACGAGCATGTCAGCGGCTTCGAGCATCCGCTGAACCTCGAGCTGACCTGGGATACCGACGAAATCGAGCGGCTGATGGAGCCGGACGGCCCGCAGCGCTTCGAGCACTACCTGGCCGCGCTGCCGAAAAAGCTGGGCGCGTGGCAGGGCGCGCGCGACATCGATCTCCTGTCGCGCACGCAGGCCGACCCGCTCGTGCGGCTCGGCGGCCTCGACTTCGAAGGCTGAGTGCCGGCGTCGCGCGATGCGGCCCGGTGATACACTCGACCGGCCCCGCACCGGTGCAATCGCGCCGGCCGGGCCGCTCATCGCCGCCTCCACCCTTCCGCATGGTTGCGCACGCAACCGGCAACCGGGCGCGCGGACAACCACGCATCTGCTCCCGCCATGAACGCCGATACCGGCCTGCCGCTTCCCCAACGCTACTGGGCGATCGTCTGCGTCGCACTGGGCATCACGCTCGCCGTGCTCGACGGCGCCATCGCGAACGTCGCACTGCCGACGATCGCGCGCGACCTGCACGCATCCGACGCAGCGTCGATCTGGATCGTCAACGCGTACCAGCTCGCGGTCACGATCACGCTGCTGCCGCTCGCGTCGCTCGGCGAGCGCATCGGCTATCGCCGCGTCTACATCGCGGGGCTCGCGCTGTTCACGGCGGCGTCGCTCGGCTGCGCGCTCGCCGGCTCGCTGCCGATGCTGGCCGTGATGCGCGTGATCCAGGGCTTCGGCGCGGCCGGCATCATGAGCGTCAACGCGGCGCTGGTGCGGATGATCTACCCGTCGTCGCTGCTCGGACGCGGGCTGTCGATCAACGCGATGGTGGTGGCGCTGTCGTCGGCGATCGGGCCAACGGTCGCGTCCGCGATCCTGTCGTTCGCATCGTGGCCGTGGCTGTTCGCGGTCAACGTGCCGATCGGCATCGCTGCGGTATTCGGCAGCCTGCGCGCACTACCGGCCAACCCGCTGCACGACGCACCGTACGATTTCGCGAGCGCGCTGATGAACGCGTGCGTGTTCGGGCTGCTGATCACGGCCGTGGACGGGCTCGGCCACGGCGAACGCCATGCGTACGTCGCGGCCGAGCTGGTCGTCGCGTTCGTCGTCGGCTACTTCTTCGTGAAGCGCCAGCTGTCGCAGCCGGCACCGCTGCTGCCGGTCGACCTGATGCGTATCCCGATGTTCGCGCTGTCGGTCTATACGTCGACGGCGTCGTTCACGTCGCAGATGCTCGCGTTCGTCGCGCTGCCGTTCTGGCTGCAGAATTCGCTCGGCTTCTCGCAGGTCGAGACGGGCCTGTACATGACACCGTGGCCGCTCGTGATCGTATTCGCCGCGCCGCTCGCGGGCGTGCTGTCGGATCGCTATTCGGCCGGCATCCTCGGCGGGATCGGGCTCGCGCTGTTCGCGGCCGGGCTGCTGTCGCTCGCGACGATCGGCGCGCACCCGGGCACCGTCGACATCGTGTGGCGGATGGCGCTGTGCGGCGCGGGCTTCGGGTTGTTCCAGTCGCCGAACAACCGCGCGATGCTGTCGTCGGCGCCGCGCGAACGCAGCGGCGGCGCGGGCGGCATGCTGAGCACCGCGCGGCTGACCGGGCAGACGCTTGGCGCCGCGCTCGTCGCATTGATTTTCGGGCTCGCGCCCGATCGCGGGCCGACGATTGCGCTCTATGTCGCCGCGGCATTCGCGGCGGTGGCCGCGGTCGTCAGCATGCTGCGCATCGCGTCGCCGCGGCCGGACGCGGCGACCTGACGCCGCCGCGCGCCGCATACGTGGCAGAGCATCATGCCGCGTCGAGCGCGTCCATCACGAAGCGCACGCGCGCCTTCACACTCTCGCGCGGCAGTTCGATCAGCCGGTAGCCATATGACGTGTAGCACTCGACCATCGCGTCGTAGGTGCGCACGGCTTCCGCGAAATCCTGCCGGCGCTCGGTGTCCTGCGCATAGATGTCCGGCCACGGCGGCGCAATGAACACGCGCCGGTGATAGCGGAAACGGCGGGCCGCGGCTTCCGCATGCGCGGGTACCGCCAGCCCTGTCAGCCGCAGATAGCCGACTACGTCCGGCACGCCGCGATCGAAGAACACGGGCCCGCGCGCGTGGCGCGCCAGATCGTACGAGCGCATCTCCCAGCTCAGCATCAGCTCGGCGAACGCGGCCGGGTCGCGCCAAGGCAACGCCTGGCCGTCGATCGCCATCTGGTCGCGGATCACGCCGCGCCCGGCTTCCTGCGAGCGCGAGAAACCGGCGCGCTCGAGCGCGTCAAGCAACGTGCTCTTGCCCGAACCCGGGCCACCGGTCACGACGAAGAAGCGGCCGGCGGCGGCGTCGATCGCGTCGCCGTCGGCGCCTCCCTCCTGCACTAACTCACGCATGCGCAACCCGCCGGCCCGCGCGCCGCGTGACCGACGCGGCGGCCGCGACACTGCGCAAGTCGGCGACGAACGTATCGCGCCAGACCGACAGTTCGTTCACGCGCAGCCGCGCGAAGTTTTCCTCGTGGCGCGCCTGCCGCTCCGCGAGCGGCATCGACAGCGCGCGCTCGAGCGCCTCGGCCATCTGCGACAGGTCGTACGGATTGACGAGGAGCGCGCCGGTCAGCTCGGCCGCGGCACCCGCGAACTCCGATAGCACGAGCACGCCCGGATCGGCCGGATCCTGCGACGCGACGTACTCCTTCGCGACGAGATTCATCCCGTCGCGCAACGGCGTCACGTAGCCGACCTGCGACATCCGGAAGAACGCCATCAGCAGGTTGCGCTCGTACTTGCGGTTCAGGTACTGGATCGGCGTCCAGTCGAGCTGCGAGAAGCGGCCGTTGATGCGGCCCGCCTCGCCTTCGAGCGTTTCCCGAATGTCCTGATAAGTCTTCACGTCGGAACGCGTCGGTGGCGCGATCTGCAGCAGCGACACGCGCCCCTGCCAGCCCGGCGCGTTCGCGAGCATCCGCTCGAACGACTGGAAGCGCTCGACGAGCCCCTTCGAGTAATCGAGGCGGTCGACGCTCATCACCAGCTTGCGGCCGTCGAGCGCTTCGCGCAGCATCTTCACCGGCTTGCGCACGCTGTACTGGACGGCCGCCTGCGCGATCGCGTCGGGATGCACGCCGATCGGATAGGCGGCCACCTTCACGACGCGGCCATGCGCATGCAGCATCCCGTCGTCGCTCGCCGCGCCGATCCCGCGCCGCTCGATGTAGTCGGTAAACGCCTGCTTGTCGGCCTCGGTCTGGAAGCCCGCGACGTCGTACGCGCACATGAACTTCACGAGATCCTCGTGCGGCGGCACGAGACGCAGCATGTCGGGCGACGGAAACGGAATGTGCAGGAAGAAGCCGATCGGATTCTTCACGCCGAGCTCGCGCAGGTAATGCGCGAACGGCAACAGGTGATAGTCATGCACCCAGATCAGGTCGTCGGGGCGCAGCAAAGCGGCGAGCTGCTTCGCGAGCATCGCGTTCACGCGCAGATAGCCCGCGTACTCCTGGCGGTCGAAGCGCGCGAGATCGCCGCGGTAATGGAACACCGGCCACAGCGTCGCGTTCGAGAAGCCGCGGTAGTACTGGTCGTAGTCGCGCCGGGTCAGCCCGACCGTCGCATAGGTGACGTTGCCGTCCCGCTGGATCGCGGGCTCGGTGTCGGGTGCGCCGACGATCTCGCCGTTCCAGCCGAACCAGACGCCGCCCGTTTCCTTCAGCGCGTCCATCACGCCGACCGCCAGGCCACCCGCGCTCGGGCGCGTGTCCTCGCCGGCGGCGACACGGTTCGATACCACGATCAATCTGCTCATGCGGCTTCCCCTCCTCGATTCGATTGGCTGGCGCGCGGTGCGCGCCAAGGCGGACACGGCTGCCCGACGGCGGCCGTGCGGCGCTTCAGACGTGAGCAATGCAGGTGTGAAAGGCAGCGGCGGAATGCGGCGGCAATGGCATCAGGCGTCCTGCTCCTGGCCGAGATCCCGCTGATAGTCGAGCCCTTCCGGGCGGGCACCGCCCTGGTTGTGATCGCCGTCCGACGGCGTCTCGCCGGGCGTGCCGGCAGGCGGCGCCGATGGCGCGTCGGTCTGCGGACGCAGGCGGTCTGTCCCGGCTTCGGACGGCCGGGGCGAAAACCGTTTCGAACGGCGCATGGCTGGGTGTCTCATGTGCGGCGCGGCTCGAGGCCGTCGTAGAAACATTCCATAACTAAAGAGTCTAGGTCGCTTCCTTGCACGCCAGAGTAACAATTACCTTCAATTTGTAACGTTTCGACCCCGCTCTATTCATCTATCCGACAATAGCGCCGCGCGCACGCGCGGCCTGCCGTCCGGCGATTTGTCAAAGCTTTGCATTTTTCCTATGACAATTGCGAAACAATGACGCGGCATGAGGGCGCGCATGCGTTGCCGCTCACCCAGACAGGACTTGCACTCAGGGATGAACATTCGTATCGAATCGCCGCGCCGGGCCACGCCGGCGCGCGTCGTGCTGGCCGCGATCGCCACGGCCGCACTGCTGTCCGGCTGCAACTCGCTGTACAGCGAGGGCGCGACAGCCGGCGCCGGTATCGCGGGCGCCGCGATCGCCTCCAAGGTCACCAACAACGCCGCCGTCGCGACGGGCATCGGCCTCGGCGCCGTCGCCGGCGCGCGTGCGGGCGTCCAGTACACGCAGCGCGTCGCACACCGTTACACACAGGAACAGATCGCGAAGGCCGCCGGCCCGCTCGACGTGGGCGGCGTCGCGCCGTGGTCGACACACCACTCGTTCCCGATCGAGGACGACGAGCAAGGCCGCGTGACGGTCAGCCGGATGATCAGCATCGGTCCGCTCGACTGCAAGGAAATCGTGTTCGCGGTCGACACGCCGGCGAAGGCCGACAAGGCCGCGCAATCGGCGTTCTACGTCGCCACGATCTGCCGCGACGGCCCCGCGTGGAAATGGGCGTCGGCCGAGCCGGCGACCGAACGCTGGGGCGCGCTGCAATGAGCGTCGCGCTTCGTATCGCGGCCATCGGCGCGCTGTGCGCGGCGGCGGCCACGCTGTCGGGCTGCGGGTCGGTCGGCGCGGCGAGCGGCGCACTCGCCGGCGCGGCGACGGGCCTCGTCACCGCGAACCCGGCGGTCGGCGTCGGTGTCGGGATTGCGGTGCAGGCCGCGACCGACGAAGCCGTCAACCGCACGATGAAACAACTCCATCAGAACCAGCAGGACGCGATCGCGAAGACGGCCGGCGGCCTGGCCGTCGGCGAAGTGAAGCCGTGGAAGGTGAAGAACACGCTGCCGCTCGAAAACGGCGAAGGCGAAGTGCGCGTCACGCGTGCGTATTCGTCAGCGCTCGCGATGTGCAAGGAATTCGCGTTCTCGGTGAAGGACGGCGACAAGGCCGACTGGTATTTCGCGAATGCGTGCCAGCAAGGCACGCGCTGGAAGTGGGCGTCTGCGGAACCGGCGGTCGATCGGTGGGGGAATCTGCAGTAAGGGAGTGGTGCGTGGCACCCTCACCGTTCCGTGCGTCCGCGCCGGCAGTCGTTACATACGCGCAAGAAGCTGCGCCACCCGATCCTTGATCCTCGCCGACAGCGCATCGTCCGGATTGTAGGTCAGGCACCGCTCCAGGTCAGCGATCGCAGCCTTGATATCGCCCAGCGTCTCGTAAGCGCGGGCGCGGTTGAAATAGACGAAAGGCTGATCGGGATTGAGCTTCAGGGCCTTGTCGAAATAATCCAGCGACTTCTGGTAGCCGCCGCCTTCGAGGAAAATCGTCGCGAGCGTGCAATACGCCGACGCATCCGTGTACCCCAGCTCGATGGCCCGGTTCAGATCGCTCAACGCCAGATCCGTCTTCTTGATCATCGCGAAGGTCGTGCCGCGGTCGGCATACGTCGCCGCGTCTTCCGGCGCAATTTTCAGGATGTCGCCATAAAGCCCAAGCGCATCTTCGATTCTTCCTTGCGATACGAAGCCGCGCGCCCGCATGCGGATCGGTGAAAAATCAGGACTCTTATAGGTCATTCAAAACCACTCCAGAAACTTCGCCTTTCCGTCGGCCGGCATGGGCAGCACGCGCCGCGGCGAATCGCACGCCTTGGCCACGCCGCAGGTCATGCCTGGCTTCGGGATCATGTCAGGACTCGACGTCCTCGAGACTGAAAATCTCGGTCTGATCGTTGTACGAAAAGATCTCGCCGTAACGGCCCCAGTCGATCACCGCGTCGAGCGTCTCCTCGGCTGCACCGTCCGACAGGAAATCCTCCAGCTCCTGCTCGAAGCGCACGCGCGGCGCACGATGGCCGGGGCGCTCGTTCAGCACCTTCTTGATCCGCGCGGCGAGCGGCACGTGCTTCAGCAGGTGATCCGCGAACATCAGCTTGCGCTCCTGCGTGCCGAATTCCGCGAACACGCGCCCCGGCGGCGTCAGGAACACGTCCCCTTCCCGCACGTCCGCGAACCCGAGGTACTGCAGTACTTCGGCGATCGGGAACAGATCGTCGACCTCGAGGTGCAGCGTGCGCGCGATTTCCGGCATGTCCGCGCGGCCGTGGTACGGCGCCATCGCGAGCGTTTCGATCAGGCCGGCCATCAGGTTGGTCGACACCTGCGGCAGCCAGCTGCCGAGCTCGAGCCCCTTCTTCGTCGCCTCGCCGGTCTGGCGGGCCGTCATCTTCGCGTAAATGTCGTCGACGAGCTTGCGGAACGCCGGGTCGAGACGGTTGCGCGGATGCTTGAACGGCACCTTGATCTCGGCGATCACGCGGCCCGGGTTCGATGACAGCACGAGGATCCGGTCGCACATGAACACGGCTTCCTCGATGTTGTGCGTGACGATCAGCACCGACTTGATCGGCATCCGGCCTTGCGTCCACAGGTCGAGCAGGTCGGTACGCAGCGTTTCGGCCGTCAGCACGTCGAGCGCCGAGAACGGCTCGTCCATCAGCAGGATCGTCGGGTCGACGACAAGCGCGCGCGCAAAACCCACGCGCTGGCGCATGCCGCCCGACAGCTCCCGCGGGTACGCATTCTCGAAACCGTCGAGACCGATCAGGTCGATCGCGGCCAGCGCACGCTCGCGCCGCTCGCGCGCGCCCACGCCGAGCGCTTCGAGGCCGGCTTCCACGTTCTGCAGCACGGTGAGCCACGGGAACAGCGCGAAGGTCTGGAACACCATCGCAACGCCCTCGGCCGGGCCGCGCAGCGGCTGGCCGAGGTAGGTCACTTCGCCGCCGGTCGGCTCGATCAGCCCGGCGATGATGCGCAGCAGCGTCGACTTGCCCGAGCCGGAACGGCCGAGCAGGCCGACGATCTCGCCTTCGCGCAGCGACAGGTTCGCATCGTCGAGCACGAGCAGCTCGCCCTGCGTCTTGTTGAAGCCGCGACAGACGTGATCGACGCGCAGGATTTCCTCACCGAGGCGCGGAGGCTGGTTCGTCTGGACGGGGGCGTTTACAGCATTCGGATTGTGCATCGCGTTTCGCTCTCAATCAGTCTCAGTCGAGCCGCAGCTTCGCTTCGGCGAAGGCATACAGCGGACGCCACAGCAGGCGGTTGAACAGGGTGACGAACAGGGACATCACGGCGATGCCCAGGATGATCTTCGGAAAATCGCCGGCGGCGGTGGTCTGCGCGATATAGGCACCGAGGCCGTGCGCCTCGATCTTGGTATTGCCCCACTGGACGGCTTCCGACACGATGCTCGCGTTCCACGCGCCGCCCGAGGCGGTGATCGCACCGGTCACGTAGTACGGGAAGATGCCGGGCAGGATCGCCTGCCGCCACCACTGCCAGCCCCGGATGCGGAAGTTCGTCGCCGCTTCGCGATAGTCGTTCGGGTAGGACGTCGCGCCGGCGATCACGTTGAACAGGATATACCACTGCGTACCGAGCACGATCAGCGGCGACAGCCAGATATCGGCGTTCAGGTGGAAGCGCGCGATCACGATCACGAACGCCGGGAACAGCAGGTTGGCCGGGAACGCGGCGAGGAACTGCGCAAGCGGTTGCAGCTTCTCGGCGAGCCGGGGGCGCAGCCCGATCCACACGCCGATCGGCACCCAGATCACCGACGCGATCGCGATCAGCACGACCACGCGCAGCAGCGTGATGAGCCCGAGCATGACCACGTGGCCGACCTCGGCCATCGTCACGCCGGTCGACACGAAGCTGATGACGCGCCACACGATATACGCGGTGCCGATCAGCACGAGCGCCGCCCACGCGATGTCGACCGTGCGCGACGCCTTCTTCTCGACTTTCGGCAGCGAGAAGCGCATCGCGCCCGACAGCGGCAGGCGCAGCGGAATCCGCGCGGCCTTCGCGAAGAACCAGCCGGCCGGCACGAGCAGCTGATGAATCAGTCGGGTGCGGCGCACGAGGTCGAGCAGCCACGATTGCGGTGCGTCGCCCGACGCGGTGTTTTCCATCCGGAACTTGTCGGCCCACGCGATCAGCGGGCGGAACAGGAACTGGTCGTACGCGAGGATCACGACGGTCATCGTGAGGATCACCCAGCCGATTGCACCGAGGTTCTTGTCCGAGATCGCCTGCGCGAGATACGCGCCGATGCCCGGCAGCGTGATGGTCTGGTTGCCGACCGTGATGGCCTCCGACGCGACGACGAAGAACCAGCCGCCCGACATCGACATCATCATGTTCCAGATCAGGCCCGGCATCGAGAACGGTACTTCGAGCTTCCAGAAGCGCTGCCACGACGTCAGGTGGAAACCGCGCGACACTTCGTCGAGGTCGCGCGGCACCGTGCGCAGCGACTGGTAGAAGCTGAACGTCATGTTCCACGCCTGGCTCGTGAAGATCGCGAAGATCGCCGCGAGCTCGGCGCCGAGCACGCGGCTCGGGAACAGCGCGAGGAAGAACGTGACCGTAAACGAGATGAAGCCGAGCACCGGCACCGACTGCAGGATGTCGAGGATCGGGATCAGCACCATGCCGGCACGCCGGCTTTTCGCGGCGAGCGTGCCGTAGACGAGCGTGAACGTAAGCGACGCGACCATCGCGGCGAGCATCCGCAGCGTGGTACGCAACGCGTATTCGGGCAGGTTCGACGGGTCGAGCGAGATCTTCTGCGTCTGCAGGGTACCGATCGGCGCCATCGTTTCGTGGAAACCGACCACCGCCATCGCGATCAGGCAGATGATCAGCGGAAACGCGATGAAATCCCACCGGTTCGGCAGGACGCGCCACGCGGACGCATTGGCGGTCCGGTTCGGATTGAAGAATCCGACGTCCATCAGGCGCCCTCCCCGGTAAGGCCGAACGAAGCCGGCAGTCGATGTTGATTCATGGCAAAGCGCACGGGTGCGGTAATTCGATTGATGACGATCGCGCGCGAGCGCGATGCGCCGTGCGTGCATGCGCTGCCGCGCCCCGGACGAGTCGGCCCGCGACGGCACGACACTACACCAACCTGTATTTCAGGTACAACCGTCCGGGAACGGCGCAGGCGGCGCACGGATCGTGCCTGGCGCGTGGACGGAGGGCGGGTACGCGGGTCGAGCAGCCCGGCCGCAGTCTTTCGGCCGGCATGCAGGCCCGAATTATGCCGTGATACGGCCCGGCCGGGAACCCGCCAGCCGCACGCCCGCGCAAACCATGTCGGGCATCACCAGCCGGATACGACTAAGCGGGTATGATCAGGGCTGGCCCTCGGGGTCTGTTGCGGACGGTCCGATGGCAACGCATGCGCGTGCCCGATGTCAACAGGCTACGGGGATCGATCGACGAGCGGGAGGAAAGGGAATGGCAGGAAACTTGGTGATCGTCTGCCGCGATCAGGATGCCGACGCGTTCTACGAACTGATGCAGGAGTACGGGTCGTTCCAGACGCGGCTGTCGTCGACGGCGTGGTACCTGAACATGAACGTCGTGCCGGAATCGCTGCAGGAGGAAATCCTGGAGCGCCTCGGCCGGTATACGACCGTCTACATCTTCGAGGCCACCACCGTGACCTACAACACCATCGACAGCAACGCGGCCGAGACGCTCGGCACGCTGTTCGGCGAATGATGCCGCGCGGCGCCAGCCCGGCCGGGCTGGCGCCGCAGCCGCTCAGGCGGCCTGTGCGTGGGGTTCGTCCTTCGGCACGACCTCGAACGGGAACGTCATCGCGACGCGCAGGCCGCCTTCG